>NZ_JBFRSN010000629.1:0-5103 GCF_041473595.1 Vibrio sp. 10N.222.46.A1 | reverse complement strand
ACAGCATCGATCTCGGCATCACTCGGCCATAAATCACTTAAGTAGATTGGCTTGCCATTGTTGTCAGTGCCTAAGCTGTCTTTCTCGATATCAAAGCGAATCGTGCCAGCCAACGCGTAAGCAACCACCAATGGCGGTGAGGCTAAAAACGCTTGTTTTGCGTATGGATGGATTCGACCATCGAAGTTTCGATTCCCTGATAACACCGCGGTTGAATACAGGTCGCGGTCGATGACCTCTTGTTGGATTTTAGGATCCAACGCCCCACTCATTCCGTTACATGTCGTACACGCATAGCCGACGATACCAAAGCCTAATTGTTCAAGTTCAGGAAGCAAACCTGCCGACTCAAGATAGAGCTTGGCAACTTTAGAACCCGGCGCAAATGACGTTTTCACCCACGGCTTACGAACTAATCCAAGCTGATTGGCTTTCTTAGCCACCAATGCTGCGGCGACTACGTTTCTTGGATTGCTGGTGTTGGTACAAGAAGTAATTGCTGCGATGATTACGGCACCATCGGGCATTTGCTCGTCGCTGTACTGCTTAGCATGCTGCTCTTTCCAAGATGTTTGACTGATGCCTTGTTCAGCCAGCTCTCTGGTTGGCAAACGACGATGAGGGTTCGAAGGCCCCGCAAGGTTGCGCTCAACTTTAGACAAATCAAACTCAAGCACACGTTCGTACTGAGCGGAATCTAAATCATCGGCCCATAAGCCAGTTTGCTTAGCGTATAGCTCAACTAACTCAACCTGTTCAGGCTCGCGTCCTGTCAGCTTTAGGTATTGTATGGTCTGTTCATCGATATAGAACATACCTGCTGTCGCGCCGTATTCTGGTGTCATATTCGATATAGTGGCGCGGTCGCCAATAGTCAGTGCACGAGCACCTTCACCAAAGAACTCTAAGTAACTAGAAACCACTTTTTCATTTCGAAGGAACTCAGTAATCGCAAGCACAATATCCGTTGCGGTTATCCCTTCTTGTCGTTGACCCGTCAGTTTAACGCCCACGATGTCTGGCAAACGCATCATAGACGGACGACCGAGCATCACAGTCTCAGCTTCCAAACCACCTACACCTATTGCAATAACACCCAGAGCATCAACATGAGGAGTATGACTGTCGGTGCCGACACAAGTATCAGGGAAAGCGATACCTTCTTTGGATTGAATAACCGGAGACATTTTCTCCAAGTTAATCTGGTGCATGATCCCGTTCCCCGCAGGAATCACACTCACGTTCTTAAACGCGGTTTTACACCATTCTATAAAGTGAAAACGGTCTTCGTTTCTGCGATCTTCAATCGCTCGGTTTTTATCAAACGCTTCGCTATCAAAACCCGCGTGTTCCACTGCCAGCGAATGGTCAACAATCAATTGAGTTTCGACAACGGGATTCACCTTGGCAGGGTCTCCGCCTTGGTCGGCAATCGCGTCTCTTAATCCAGCCAAATCAACCAAAGCTGTTTGACCTAGAATGTCATGACACACCACGCGCGCAGGATACCAAGGAAAATCTAAGTCGCTCTTGCGTTCAATGATCTGTTTTAAGCTGTCTTCAAGGGTTTCAGGATCACAGCGTCTTACTAATTGCTCTGCTAATACTCTCGACGTATAAGGCAAGGTTTTGTAAGCACCTGGGGATATTGCTTCTACCGCTTCGCAAGCGTCGAAATATTCTAAGCCCGTTCCCGGTAGAACCTTTCGATACTTGTTTTCATCAAGCTCTTGGTTTCTTTCAAGTTTTACATCAGACATACATCCACCATTATCTGTTAAATTCTATTCGTTGGTTCTCGAGGCCTTATCACATGAAGAGAAAGTCACCTCGAGATATAAGTCGGCTCGATATAGAGGACTAACGTAAATGGATTGGTAGCCAGTCTTGATGCTCTGGCCCGGTGTAGTCTGCACTTGGACGAATAATTCGATTGTTTTCTCTTTGCTCGAATACGTGTGCCGTCCAACCTGTGAGGCGGCTCATCACGAAGATAGGAGTAAACAGTTTGGTTGGGATGTCCATGAAGTGATAAGCCGACGCATGGAAGAAGTCAGCATTACAGAACAAGCCTTTCTCTCGCTTCATAACGGCTTCAACGCGCTCAGACACGGCATAAAGCTGTTCATCACCCACCTCTTGTGCAAGCTCTTTTGACCAGCGTTTGATTAGAGCGTTTCGTGGATCGCTCTCACGATAAATGGCATGACCGAAACCCATGATTTTGTCTTTGTTAGCAAGCATCTGCATGATGTTCGCTTCCGCTTCATCGGCGGTTTGCCAATCTTGGATCATTTCCATCGCAGCTTCGTTTGCACCGCCATGTAAAGGGCCTCGCAACGTACCAATCGCTGCTGTGACACACGAGTGAATATCCGACAACGTTGATGCACACACACGAGCCGCAAAGGTTGAAGCATTAAACTCATGTTCCGCGTAAAGCGTTAGCGAGCAGTGCATCACCTTCTTGTGAAGTTCACTAGGCGCTTTATCCGTTTGCATTTTCAAAAAGTAGCCACCCAGACATGCTTCACTTTGATCTTCAGTATCAATGCGGACGCCATCGTGGCTAAAGCGGTACCAATAACAAATAATCGCAGGGAAAAGCGCAAGCATTCGTTCAGTCGCGGGCAGTTGCTCAGAAAAATCAGTCTCTTGCTCTAGATTACCCAGCATTGAACAACCTGTTCTCATCACATCCATTGGATGAGCGTCTGCAGGGATAAGCTCTAGTGCTGCTTTCAAAGGTTGAGGTAAGCCGCGTAGGCCAACCAACAATGTTTTGTAATCATCAAGCTCTTTTTCAGTGGGTAAATGACCTCTTAGTAGCAGATGCGCTACTTCTTCGAACTGAGCATGATTAGCAAGGTCAGTAATATCATAACCACGGTAGGTTAAGCCAGTTCCTGATTTTCCTACCGTACATAGCGCGGTGGTTCCTGCACTCTGGCCACGTAGACCAGCACCACCGATTGCCGGTGCGCTGGCTGTTTTGTCACTTTGTTTTTTGTCTACTTTTGAAGCATTGTCGACAGCTGCTTTATCACTCAAAGATACAGACATGGTGAACTCCTTTTCTGTGTTAGCCGCCTGCACTCTTTGGTGCTGCCTGTTTATATGTCCGATGATCTTTATCATCGGTACTGGATATGGCGACTAACCATTTCACGTTATTGGATTAAGTTGATTTTTGATTATTTGAAACTGGTTTTACCCTTCGCTTGAAAACAACTGGTCAAGCTTGTTCTCGTAGTCGTGGTAATTAAGGTGCTCGTACAGCTCTTTACGGGTTTGCATTGAATCCAACAGGGCTTCTTGATTGCCTTCAACTAACAAATGCTTGTAAACATTCTCCGCCGCTTTGTTCATCGCACGGAACGCACTCAATGGGTAAAGCACCATATCGACACTTGATTGGGCCAACTCATTACAGTTGTAGAGTGGCGTTTGGCCAAACTCAGTGATGTTCGCAAGAATAGGCACGTGCTTACCCGTTGCCGATTTCAGCGCCGCCGAGAACTTCACGTATTGATCGAGTTGATTCATCGCCTCAGGGAAAATCATGTCTGCGCCCGCTTCAACACACGCAATTGCTCGTTCAATCGCGCTATCAATACCTTCAACCGCCAATGCATCGGTACGAGCCATAATCACAAAGCTTTCGTCGGTTCTGGCATCGGTTGCCGCTTTCACTCTATCGACCATCTCTTGCTGACTAACAATTGCTTTATTTGGTCGATGACCACAGCGTTTCTGAGCCACTTGGTCTTCCATGTGAATCGCAGCTGCGCCCGCCTTCTCCATCGCGCGAATCGTACGCGCAATATTGAACGCGCCGCCAAAACCTGTGTCGATATCCACCAGCAAAGGCAAATCACACGCATTGGTAATACGTTCAACATCGACCAATACATCGTTCAATGTCGTAATACCTAAATCAGGCAAGCCATAAGACGCATTGGCGATGCCTCCACCAGACAAATAAATGGCCTGATGACCCAAGTTCTTTGCCATCATCGCGCAATACGGATTCACCGTACCGACGATCTGCAATGGGTCGTTGTCTTGCACAGCTTGTCGGAACTTAGCTCCTGCTGATAACTTCATAATGACGCTCCCTGTTAATTGTTTATTTCTAATCTTTATGACTACTGATGTTTAGCTCTCGCCAGCGAAGAACCGCTGGCAAATACCAGTCGCCAGTTACTCAAGATCTTTGGATTGAATTTGTTGTTCTATAAGCAATCGGCTTCCCGAGATGTGTCGTCGCATTAGCATTTCTGCTAGCTCTTCATCGCGATTACCAATCGCTTGTAGGATGTATTTGTGTTCATCGAGCGCCTCTTTTGGTCGAGACTGAGCCCTAGGCGATTGATAGCGGTACATGCGTAATAGGTGATAAAGCTCGTCACACAACAACGAAATGAGTTTGCTGTTACGACTCGCTTTGATAATGCGGTAATGGAAATCAAAATCGCCATGTTGATGAAAATAAGAAGAGCCTTCGACTTCATCGATATGTTTAGAATGTGTCGACAATAAGCCTTCAAGCCCGATCAACTCTTCTTGTGTGATGTGTCTCGCCGCTAATCGAGCAGCCATGCCTTCTAATGCTTCACGCACCGCGTAAAGCTCAAGTAGTTTGTCTGCTGAGAATGTAATAACTCGCGCACCAACATGTGGAATACGTTCTATCAGGCCAAGTCCTTCAACACGCATTATCGCTTCACGTAATGGACCTCGACTTACCTCAAAGCGTTTAGCCAGTTCAGGTTCCGAGATCTTACTGCCCGGAGGTAATTCACCGTTAACAATTGCCTCAACGAGGTACTCAGTCAGATTTTCTGACTTGGTGTTTTCTTTATCGCTCACACGAGTTTTCGTGTTTGCATTTAAGGTGAGATCTTTTATCGCAGTATTCATATTCACGCTGCTCACTTCTGATTGTTGAGCCTTAATTGTCAACAATTCCATAACATGAACATAAAATACACGATCAAATTGTCGACAATCAAGTAGATTGTCGACAATTTAGACTAAGGTAGTATTTTCATTAATCGGCATAGAAATAGTAAAACGAAGCAACAAAAGACAACTAATACC
>NZ_JBFRSN010000628.1:0-7002 GCF_041473595.1 Vibrio sp. 10N.222.46.A1 | reverse complement strand
CTTCGGTACAGTAAATGAAGTTTACGGTAAATTCTTTGATGAGCACGGTGTTGCAAACTACCCTGCACGTTCATGTGTTGAAGTAGCGCGTCTGCCAAAAGATGTAGGTATCGAGATCGAAGCTATTGCGGTTCGCAAATAGGTTTTAATATCTAGAATAAACGGTTTCTAGTAAACAAATTGGCATAAAGCTGAGCGTTTATCAGATACAAAAAAAGGTTGCCCACTTGGCAACCTTTTTTATTGTTCATCGTTTCGCTTAGATGATTACTTCTTATTAAGCTCAACCACTTCTTTGTCTAACTCTTCAAGCTTCGCAGCCATCTGCTCACGAGCTAGGTTAGCCAGTTGACGAACATTAGACTTATCGTAATCTTCAGTGCTGATTGGTGGCAGCATTTCAACAATCACATGACCATTGTTCCAACGGTTCAGCTTCACGCCACCTGTTGAGCTACACACGATAGGGATAATAGGTAAGCCAGCGCCAATCGCAGCATGGAAAGCACCCGTTTTGAATGGCAACAAACCACGACCACGAGAACGAGTCCCCTCAGGGAACATCCATACTGAAACATCACTCTCTTTAAGGCTAGTAACCACTTGATCGATCGTACCTACCGCTTTGCTGCGGTTAGCCCGGTCGATTAGGATATTACCCGTCAACCAGTACAGCTGACCAAAAAGAGGCATCCACGCTAGGCTCTTCTTACCAACAGTCACAACCTTAGGTGTTACCGCAGATGAAATCGTGAATAGATCCCAGCTATTTTGGTGGTTTGCAACGTAAACATGTTGGCCACGAGAGTAAGCATCTTCCGGGATACGAAGCTCTAACTTCATACCAAAGATTTTCGACATGCGACCGAAATAACGACCAAAGGTAAATACGTGTTTCGGGTTACGTGGGCTTAGTAAACAGTAACCACACCCAAATACAAACATAAGAATCGCAAATATCGCCACTGCGAAAATACGTAATATTGCTATCATTTTGTTCCTCACAACCACCAAGTTGATTCATCTATTTGCACAAAATAGGCAATAGATTCACTGGCGGTAAATACAACTATAAAAAAGCCGAAACCAAGGTTCCGACTTTTCTGTTTTCATCTTACTGATTCATGAACTCACTAACCTAAGTTAGTTCGACTCGCTAAACCGTGTAATGTTTGCGCCTAAGGCTGACAATTTATCTTCAATCTTATCGTAGCCACGATCGATGTGATAAATACGGTCAACGATGGTTTCACCTTGAGCGATACAACCAGCAATAACAAGGCTCGCAGATGCGCGAAGGTCCGTTGCCATTACTTGAGCGCCGCTCAATTTTTTGGTTTCACCACAAATAGCAGTGTTGCCTTCTATTTCCGCTTTTGCTCCCATTCGCTGTAGTTCAGGAATGTGCATAAAGCGGTTTTCAAAGATAGTCTCAGTGATTACACCACTGCCCTTCGCCATCATGTTAAGCAGGGTAAACTGTGCTTGCATGTCGGTTGGGAAGCCTGGGTGAGGTGCCGTTACGATTTTCACCGCTTTCAACTCACGAACAGTCATATCAAGGCTGATCCAACCTTCGCCCGTTTCAACCTTCGCTCCCGCTTCTTCAAGCTTCGCTAAGGCAGCTTCAAGAAGATGAGCGTTGGTGTTGCGACAAACCACTTTACCGCCAGAAACCGCAGCAGCAACCAGGAAGGTACCCGTTTCAATACGGTCTGCAACCACAGAGTGTTGGCCACCACCAAGACGCTCAACGCCTTCGATAGTAATCGTATCTGTACCTGCACCAGAAATTTTAGCTCCTAGTTTGTTTAGGAAATCAGCCGTATCAACAATCTCAGGCTCACGCGCTGAATTATCTAACACAGTTGTACCTTCCGCTAGCGTTGCTGCACACATGATAGTAATGGTGGCACCCACACTTACTTTATCCATCACGATGTGCGCGCCTTTCAAACGGCCGTCAACACTTGCTTTTACATAACCATCTTCCAATACAATGGTCGCACCTAGTTGCTCTAGGCCATGGATATGTAAATCAACAGGTCGAGCACCAATAGCACAACCGCCCGGAAGTGACACTTGGCCTTCACCAAAACGAGCGACTAAAGGACCTAAAGCCCAAATAGAAGCGCGCATTGTTTTTACTAAATCGTAAGGTGCACAAAATTCATTAATTTCGCTGCCATCAACATGAACACTACCATTGCGTGATACTTTTGCGCCTAAACGCTTAAGCAATTCCATCGTAGTATCGATGTCACGTAGGTGAGGAACATTACTCACTTCAACCGGCTCTTCAGCTAGAATTGAAGCAAATAGGATTGGTAGGGCTGCATTTTTTGCGCCTGAGATCGTCACTTCACCGCTTAGCGGCTTATCCGATCCAATAACTCGAAACTTTTCCATCATAAACCTTAAAGTGACATCAGTTTCTTATCACGTTCCCACTCTTCCGGCGTGAAAGCCTTAATAGAAAGAGCATGGATATCATTGCGTTGAATGTATTCCATTAGTGGGCCGTAGATTAGTTGCTGCTTCTTAACTCGATTCATGCCGTCAAAACATGGATCAACCGCAACAACTTCGTAATGACTGCCTTCACCCTTCACGATAATTTCCTGAAGGTTCAGAGCCTCTGCTAATAATTCTTGTACTTTTGTGCTGTCCACAAATAGCTCCTGCCTAATTTTTTATGTGTTCTGCCATCATTGGCTGGATATTGCTCAATTGGAACAACGTTCGTAATTGTTCTGGCACGAAACTGAGCATTATATGACAGTTTTGATTTTTTGCATGCTCTAATAAGTGAATTAGCATCACCATTCCTGCTGAATCGACTCGATTTATATGGCTAAGGTCAATTTCAACGCTCGATTCCGTCGTTTGCCACTTTTCCAATATACGCCAGATTGCAGGTACACTATCTCGATCTATATCACCAAGAAGTTGATATTCTTTAGAGCTTAGCGCTTGCCATTGAGAATGGCTCATTATTTATTACTCTCAAAACGAATCGGTTGAGAAGCCAGTTTCTCGAGTTCGTCAGCTACTTGTAAGATGCCTTCTTGACGAATCTTAGTGTTCCACTCAGACTTCTTGCTTGATAGCAGGCTTATACCTTCGGCAACCATATCAAATGCCTTCCACTCACCTGACTTCTTATCTTTGCGCAGTTTAAACTCAAGGTTAATGTTTGGTCGAGGCGTATCAATGATATCAACCTTAATACTGGTAATACGGCTATCTGTTTTAATTGTTGGTTCTGGACCAAATTTAATCGTCTGATCTGTATATTGAGTTAACACTTGAGCATAAGAAGAAACGAGATATTTACGAAATGCATCAATAAATACGCGCACGTCTCCTCTATCAGCACCTTTCAAGTTCGGCCCTAGCAACTTCAGCGCCGCATATTGAGCATTCACATAAGGCATCAACTCTTCTTCCACGATGACCTTCAGTAACTCTGGATCTTGTTGGATATTCTCTTGCTCGTTCTTCAAACGGGCGAAAGCCTCTTCTGCAACTTGAGTCATCATCTGATAAGGCTGAGTTCGATCAATCGGTTTTGCCGAAAAAGCTGGAGTCGACATCAGCAAAGCGACAGCTGTCAGAAGCAGTCTTTTCAATAAGTAATTAGTCTTCAATAAATTATTCGTCTTTAACATGAGCCTACTCCTTAGCTTCGCTATTATCAGAGCCACCGACGCTATACAGCACTTGACCAATCAAATCTTCTAATACTAATGCCGACTTGGTGTCTTCGATAGAATCACCATCAACCAACATCTCTTCATCTTCAAAGATGAAGCCTGGAACTAAGCTGATGTACTGCTCACCGATCAAGCCCGACGTTAAGATTTGAGCACTAGAGGTATCAGGAAATTGTGAGTACTTCGCATCAATAGACAGTTCAACCACAGGAAGGTAGCTCTCAGTATCAAGTTCAATACTTTGAACTCGACCAACAACGACGCCCCCCACCTTTACTGGTGAGCGAACCTTTAGGCTGCCAATATTGTCAAAGGTCGCTTTTAGGTTATAAGTATGGTTTGAACCTATACCTTTTACGTCAGCGACTTGAAAGATCATGATTAAGATTGCGCAAATTCCGGCAATAACAAAGGTGCCGACCCATAATTCTAATTTTCGAGTTTGTTGCATGATTAATTCCCAAACATCAATGCGGTAAGAACAAAATCTAGCCCTAATACCGCTAGAGAAGAGTGTACTACTGTGCGTGTGGTTGCCTGACTAATACCTTCGGATGTCGGTACTGCATCATAACCATTAAAAAGTGCGATCCAAGTTACGGTGATAGCGAAGACCATGCATTTGATCATACTGTTACCAATATCACGGCCAAGCTCAACGGAAGACTGCATCGCAGACCAGAAACTGCCGTGGTCAATACCTTTCCAATCCACACCGACTAACTGAGCACCCCAAATCCCGACCGCCATAAAAATCATAGCGAGCAGTGGCATAGAAATAAGGCCGGCCCAGAGACGTGGCGCAATAATGCGTTTAAGAGGATCAACCGCCATCATCTCAAGGCTAGAGATCTGTTCAGTAGCTTTCATTAAGCCGATTTCAGCCGTTAATGCTGAACCCGCACGACCAGCAAACAGAAGTGCTGTCACCACAGGGCCCAATTCCCGTAACAACGAGAGCGCGACCATTTGCCCAAGGTTACCCTCTGCGCCATAGTCGATTAATACGACATAGCCCTGCAGACTGAGTACCATGCCAATAAACAAGCCTGAAACTAAAATGATAGCCAATGACTGAACGCCAACGCTATAAAATTGTTTAACTAATAGAGGGAAATTTTTTAGTTTCGGGATGCCAAACAAAGCCCCAAATAGCATTAGGCTTGCTCGACCAAATGACTCACAGATCGCAAGTGCGCGCTTACCGACACCCGCAATAGTTTTAGCAATCATATTCAAACAAATCCTTTTCTAAGCTATTTGCAGGAAACCTAAATGGCACAGGGCCATCCGATTCACCTTGCAAAAATTGCTGCACTCTTGGGTCGCTGTTGTTGTACAACTCATCAGGAGAACCTGCAGCAATAATTTTCCCATCAGCCATCAAATAAACCCAATCAGCAATGCTCATCACCTCAGGGACATCATGAGAAACGACAATAGAGGTTAAACCCAAGGCTTGATTGAGGTTACGAATCAACTCAACCAAAACACCCATGGTGATTGGATCTTGGCCAACAAAAGGCTCATCATACATAATAAGTTCTGGGTCCAATGCGATCGCACGGGCCAACGCCGCTCGTCTCGCCATACCACCAGACAACTCACTCGGCATTAATTGCGCCGCGCCTCGCAACCCTACCGCCTCAAGCTTAAGCAATACAATGGTACGAATGAATTTTTCGTTAAGTTCAGTGTGCTCTCGCAAAGGAAACGCCACATTATCAAAGACATTTAGATCCGTGAAAAGTGCCCCCGATTGGAAAAGCATGCTCATTTTCTTACGTGCTTGATATAGCTTTCGACGTGGCAATGCAGGGATGTTGTCGCCATCAAACCAAATTTCACCTTCATCTGGTGGTAATTGTCCACCAATCAGACGTAATAAGGTTGTTTTGCCGATCCCTGACGGCCCCATGAACGCGGTTATTTTTCCTTGAGGAACTTCTAAACTGATGTCATCAAAGATAATTCGTTCACCGCGTGAGAAGCTGAGATTCTTAACTTTCACAAGCTCAGTGTTCAACATACTTTTGTTGTTTCCTTGCTTTAAAAACGCCAATTATGACTGCAATAATAATGAGTCTACTTTAGAATTAAAAGCGCTGTTCAATTAATTATTAAAAACAGAAAACAAAGGCAGGGATTTGAAAGCATTGAGAAATTCATTCCTCAACAACATTTCTTTACCACTAACTAGCAATTAATTTGTCGAGTGACTTCCCTTTTATCTAGCAACAAGTCAAAATTAGCGGTTAATTCTCCGTTTTTTATTAATTTTTAGGAATCATCATGCTTGAAGCGATTGCGTTTCTTATTATCGGTCTAGGTTTTTTGGTGTGGAGTGCAGATAAGCTGGTATACGGTGCCGCAGCTCTTGCTCGCAACTTCGGTATTTCACCACTAGTTATCGGTATGACAATCTTAGCAATGGGATCTTCAGCCCCTGAAATGATGGTTTCTGCGACAGCAGCCCTTGATGGTAAAACAGATACGGCGGTAGGTAACGTATTAGGCTCAAACATCGCTAACATCGCGCTGATTTTAGGTATTACAGCCCTTATCAAGCCATTATCGATTAGCTCTGGTGTGATTCGTCGTGAACTACCTTTAATGATAGGTGTCACTCTATTAGCGGGCGCACTGCTTTGGGATAATCACTTAGGTTTCTATGAAGGTGTGTTGTTGTTTGTTCTTTTTGCCGCTTTCTTATTTGCGATGCTGCAAATCAGCCGTAGTGAGAAAAAGAACGGTGATGCCTTTCTTGACGAACAAGAATCTGAAGTTCCTGAAGGCGTGAGCAACCCCAAAGCCGCAATGTGGGTGGTGGTTGGCCTGATTATTCTACCTCTAGCGGCCAACATGTTGGTTGATAACGCGGTTGTAATCGCGAAGTTCTTTGGTATGAGCGACCTTGTGATTGGTTTAACCATTATTGCCGTTGGCACAAGTTTACCTGAACTTGCAGCATCACTAGCTGGTGTTATGAAAGGTGAAGATGATATGGCTGTGGGTAATATCATTGGCTCAAACGTATTCAACATCCTTGCCGTGATGGGTATCCCAGGCATCCTAAACCCTTCAATCTTGAGCGAGTTTGCAATGGGTCGTGACTTCTGGGTAATGCTAGGCGTATCACTACTTCTTGTTATCATGGCACTAGGAAAATCTCGTAGCGTGAATCGTATCGAAGGCGGCGTGTTAATCGTGACGTTTGTGGCATATCAAAGTTACCTACTAATGAACATGTCAGCTTAATTGTTGATTTAACTTCCCGTACTTGGAG
>NZ_JBFRSN010000627.1:0-328 GCF_041473595.1 Vibrio sp. 10N.222.46.A1 | reverse complement strand
CTCTATCAGTACAGTGGAAAATAACCCTCTTAGCAGGTTGTTGTTTAATCATTACGTCACTGTCTCTCATTGGTTTCTCGATCTACAACGCGACGAGCAATCAACAGGTCATAAAATCTCAAAGCTCAGAATCGGTGATTAACAAAACTCAACAGTTGTTGGCATCCGTTTCTCAGCTTAATGCTCAGGAAACTCAACGTTATGTCGATGAAGCTATTTATCGAGCAGAAATGTTGGCTTCTAGTGCTCAGTTTCTAAAGAACAACGCAGACGAAAACTTTACCCCAAGTGAAGAGCTTCGTACTGCGTTAGATGAAATGGTTCGTCG
>NZ_JBFRSN010000626.1:0-7215 GCF_041473595.1 Vibrio sp. 10N.222.46.A1 | reverse complement strand
ATGCTAGACATGGGCTTTGGTCCTGTTGTTGACCGTCTGTCTGCAGAGTGTCGCTGGCGTAAACAAACTTTACTTTTCTCAGCAACGCTAGAAGGTAAAGGTATTGAAGGTTTCACTGAAGACCTTCTGAAAAACCCAGCAGAGATCGATGCAAAATCGTCATTGCGTGAACGTAAGAAGATCACTCAATGGTATCACCGTGCCGATTCAGCTAAGCACAAGCTTGATATCCTAAAACATATCATCACAGAGCAAGCTGAACGCAGCATCATCTTCTTGAAGACTCGTGACCGCCTAGGTGACCTACGAGCTCAATTAGAAAGTGCACAGATCCCGTGTGTATGGATCCAAGGTGAAATGCCTCAAGATCGTCGTAACAACGCGATTTCTCGTTTCCGCGATGGTTCTATCAACGTACTGCTGGCAACTGACGTCGCAGCTCGTGGTATCGACCTTCCAGATGTAAGCCACGTTATTAACTACGACATGCCGCGTACAGCAGATGTATACCTACACCGCATCGGCCGTACGGCTCGTGCAGGTAAGAAAGGTAACGCGGTTTCTATCATTGAAGCGCACGATCAACTAATGATTGAACGTGTGGCTCGTTACACTGAAGATGCGATCAAAGAGCGCTTCATCGAAGGCATGCGCCCAACGCATAAGAAAGCCGCGGTAACAAAGAAGAAAAAACCGAAGAAAGAAGACAAGAAAGCGGTGGCTAAGCAAAAAATTGCTAAGAAAAAGAAAATCGCTAAGAAAAAGAAAGCCGTTAAGAACAAGTAATCGAACCGCCTTTCAATGATTCAATAAAAAGCCCCATGCAGTTATCTGCATGGGGCTTTTCTTTGTCTGGCTTATTATTGTCTGGCCTGTTATCAGGCTAAATAACTCGTCTCTAATTTTAATTACAGGCTAAAGCCGAAGTAACTCGTTAACCAAGAGTGACTAATTAACCAAGAGCTATTAGTTTTGCTCTTCACGCTTGAAGACTAACTCTTTCACGTTCGACTCTTCTTCAACGAAGTAGTAACCCGCCGTATCAAACTTGGTCAGTGCTTCCACTGAATCGATTTTGTTCTCAATGATGTAGCGAGCCATCATGCCACGCGCTTTCTTGGCGTAAAAACTGATCACCTTGTACTGGCCATTCTTGCAGTCTTTAAAAACTGGCGTGATGATTTGACCATCAAGGCTCTTCGGCTTCACCGCTTTAAAGTATTCGTTCGATGCTAGGTTAATCAACACATTGTCGCCTTGAGCATTCAGCGCTTCATTCAGCTTATCTGTGATGATGTTACCCCAGAACTGGTACAAGTTAGTACCACGAGCATTGGCCAAACGTGTACCCATCTCTAGGCGGTATGGCTGCATCAGATCTAACGGCTTAAGCAAGCCATATAACCCAGAAAGCATGCGCAGGTGATTCTGTGCGTAGTCAAAATCATCGTCCGACAATGTTTCAGCATCTAAGCCTGTGTAGACGTCACCTTTGAACGCCAAAATAGCTTGGCGAGCATTCTCTTGGGTAAAGGTCTCACTCCATTGCTCAAAGCGCGCTACGTTCAGCCCAGCAATCTTATCGCTTACCTTCATCAATGCTGATACATCAGCAGGTGTCAGCTTACGACACACTTCAATAAGCTCTGCAGAGTGCTCAACAAACTCTGGCTGGCTGAAGCGCTCAGTCGCTAATGGTGATTCGTAATCTAATGTCTTGGCTGGAGAAACGACAACTAACATAACTTTACCCTAATCGGTTATCTAACTGGATGCAGCTAGAGTATAGAAAAAACATCAACTTGTCTTTATGACTCTTCCTATTACTTTGATAGACAGATCTAGCTGTAAGTCGCTTACAAAGAAGAATCGATAATAAAGAAAATATCGCAGGCAAAGAAAAAGGCTAAGGTCGAAACCTTAGCCTTTCTAATGATTTTAGGATGAGTGATGAATCACTCCAACAAGATTACTTCTTCTTGTTGTTAACCCAAATACCATCTTCCAATTGAGCCTTAAGCTCTGGGAAATCATCCGCATCGAACGTGGGTACTTTACCCGCGTCTAATTGACGGTTGTAGTCTTTCGCTAGCTTAATCACGATACCCGACAGCAAGATGATCGCTACCAAGTTCACAATCGCCATTAGGCCCATCGATACGTCAGCTAATGCCCATACCGTTGGCAGTGTCGCGAGAGAACCGAACATAACCATACCCAGTACAACGATACGGAACAGCACTAGGCCCTTCTTGTTGTTGTGCTCTAAGAAGATAAGGTTTGTTTCTGCGTACGAGTAGTTTGCAATGATTGAAGTGAAAGCGAAGAAGAAAATCGCTACCGCTACAAAGATACCACCCCATTCGCCGACTTGTGCTGTTAGTGCACGTTGCGTGAGTTCGA
This sequence comes from Vibrio sp. 10N.222.46.A1, assembly GCF_041473595.1. Classification (NCBI taxonomy): domain Bacteria; kingdom Pseudomonadati; phylum Pseudomonadota; class Gammaproteobacteria; order Vibrionales; family Vibrionaceae; genus Vibrio; species Vibrio sp. 10N.222.46.A1. The sequence continues at coordinate 4,812 of NZ_JBFRSN010000626.1, read as the reverse complement.
TACCCGTTACTTCACCGTGTGGTACATATTCACCAGACATCAAGATGATTGCTACTGTTGCAGAACAGATAACAATTGTGTCCATGAACACACCTAGCATTTGCACATAACCTTGTGATGCTGGGTGTGGTGGGTAAGGCGTAGCAGAAGCTGCTGCGTTTGGCGCAGAACCCATACCCGCTTCGTTCGAGAACAAACCACGTTTGATGCCGTTAATCATCGCTTGTGCGATTGCGTAACCTAGGCCACCCGCTGCTGCTTCTTGCAGACCGAATGCACTCTTGAAGATAAGAGCCAGAACTTCAGGCACTTTCTCAATGTTCATTAGCATTACGTAGATAGCGATAGCTAAGTAAGCCAGTGCCATAATTGGAACAATGATTTCTGCAGTGCGAGCAATCTTACGGATACCACCGAAGATAACGAATGCAGAGATAATTACGATACCAACACCAACGTAGCTGCGCTCAAAGTCGAATGCCGTGTTCATTGCGCTTGCAATCGCGTTCGCTTGAACCGCGTTGAATACAAGACCGAATGCAATGATTAGGAAGATAGAGAATAGAACCCCCATCCAACGCATACCTAGGCCTTTCTCCATGTAGTATGCAGGGCCACCGCGGTAGTTACCGTCGTTATCACGCGTTTTGTATAGCTGTGCCAGTGTGCTTTCTGCAAACGATGTTGCCATACCTAGCATGGCAATTAGCCACATCCAGAAGATAGCGCCAGGGCCACCAGCGGTTAGTGCTACAGCAACACCAGCCATGTTACCCGTACCGACACGTGCTGCTAGACTAGTACAAAGTGCTTGGAAAGAGGAGATACCTGCACTGTCTGCTTTACGGCTGTTTCTAAGAACAGAAAACATGTGGCCGAAATGGCGGAATTGAATGAAACCTAGTCGTACAGTGAAGTAGATACCCACACCAACGAGTAAGTAAACTAAGATAGATCCCCAAAGGAGATCGTTCATCAAATTGATTAAGTCTGTCACGTGAACCTCGTAATTGAGTTTAAGCACCGATCTTGCTTCCTAGCCTTCCTCTAGATCACCTATGCCAGTGTCAATAGTTGTGTCGGCATTAGATTTATATTTATTTGTTGCGATCTAGATTGTAAATGTCGCTTCATGCATCCATTTTACGTATCGGTGTATTTTTTGACGGGCGGATAATGCAGCGAGACGGCCTAAAAATCAATATGAAAATAAACACATATTAAAATGACATTTCACTAATAATACACCTTTTGTTAACACAACTTTCAACAATAGCGCCTAATAAAAGTCACATTGTCAGGACATAATATCAACAAAAACTAAGGCACTATAAAAACAAAAACACCATCCCGTAAAAATGACGTCAGCCTAGGTTTTACAAGGTATAGTGAAGATCTGTGTTTTTTTCTAGGGTAATGAGATCCCTATACTACACGGCACAATGCGCACTTAAATGCACTGTAGTCAAAATGCTATTCCATTTGCACAATGAATTAACATTCAATCCCCCCTAATTTAATCGTTTACTTAAGTTTGTTTGCTTATTTTTTGTACACAAAAATCCCCGAAATGTGTGAGCATGCATAATAAAACAGAACAAAAACTTCATATATTTGAAACGAATGAGAAACAAATCAAGGTTATTGTGAACTTAAATATGATATTTAATGGTTCGTAAGAACGAATCCCACGGAAGGAGATATGCTTATGGATAGCTTTCAATTCGATGAATTATCAGAACTAGAAATGCCTCGTACCACTCAAAAAACACGCTCTAAACCACTCAAACGTAAATGGCGTGAAATTGAGGCAATCAATGATCGTAGACAGCTTGAGAAAGAGCTTAGAGAGATGAACCTAGGTCTCGATTTTAGCCTTGACGATATAAAGCTTTAATCAGCACGATAAGAAATCAGATAGCAAAAAGCACCTGTATAGGTGCCTTTTTTATTTTACGAGGTATTTAATCCGCTCAAAGCGTCATTTGGGAACTAGCCCTCTAAAATAGAGAGCATCTAAAATAGTCACGCTTCAACATGACAACTGGCTAAACGCACTCTTGTTCATTTTGTCGAACACGAGCCGCGAGTTGGCGGTACTCATCAGCAATTGTCTCTCCAAAGACAGGGTCGTCTTCAGGTTGAAGCCATTGAGACTCCACCTCTTGCCAATCTTTAACTGTGAACGACTCAACAATCATTGGTAACACATGCTTCTCTTCATATTCCATGTGTTTTCGTTGAGCTTTAACAAAAGCTTCAAGCTGCTCAATAAATACTTGTTGAGGAACGACCGCATCTTGAAGGATCATATCGACCACACCTAAAAAGTCCGCCGTTTTCTCGGAAAGCAATTGATGCTCCAGTTCCAAGTCTTCAATGACTTGATCACTGCCATATTGCTTTAGGTAGTAACGATAAATAACATCTTCTTTCGGGTGATGCACCTTGTCTGAATGGTTCATCAGATAATGAACCACCTCTGCGATCAGGCTATAGTTTATTTCTCGCTCTTGTTTTAGAAGCTCTAACTTATTGTTGAGTATCGCGAGCAAACGAGCCATATAGCCATGCTCTCGTCTTATCCTTTCAATCATCATAGTATTGCACTCCATTACACCTACTATTTACAAGTGTATATGAAGATAGCAATTTGTGGTTTGACCCTGCTCAGAAAACCATCAATCTACAGTGCCAGTGGTAATGTCCAATCGATAGGCTGTTGATTAATAGAAGAGAGTAGCTCGTTGGTCATCGAAAAATGCTGACAACCGAAGAAACCACGGCGTGCTGATAATGGTGATGGATGAGGTGCAACCAACACATGGTGCTTGTCTGCATCAATCGCTTGGCCTTTCTTCTGGGCGTGTGCGCCCCACAACAAGAAGATGATCGGTTCAGAGCGCTGATTGAGCTCTGCAATAATGGCATCGGTAAAGGTTTCCCAACCACACTTAGCATGTGAGTGTGCTTTTGCCTCTTCTACTGTCAGTACCGTATTCAACATTAACACCCCTTGAGATGCCCAAGTGTCGAGGTAGCCATGACTCGGGATCTCAAAGCCCTCTATATCTTGCGCAAGCTCTTTGTACATATTACGTAGAGAAGGAGGGATTTTTACACCTGGCAGTACAGAAAAAGCTAAGCCATGAGCTTGGTTAGCGCCGTGATAAGGATCTTGCCCTAGGATAACCACGCGTACGGACTCGAAAGGCGTCATATCGAAGGCACTGAACACCAGCTCTTGAGGAGGGTAGACGGTTTTCCCACTATTTCGTTGCTGTTCAACAAACGCGAGGACACTCTGAAAGTACTCTTTGTCACGTTCATCATTAATAATGGATTCCCAAGTCTTTGGTGCGCTCATCGTTTTACTTCCCAATCATCAAGGTTTCTAGCGGCTTTCGCCAGACAAAAAAATAGCTGTATCGGCTAACTGTCCTAAATAAGGCTCTAGTTATACCTCATACAGCTATCAATAAACATGATGTGTAGGGTTCACTTGTTGATGAATCATAATAATCAGTTCAAGTTGTGTTTATCTCGATTAGCCACTTTTCTGCTGTGTACGGTGGTGCCCGTGGTTATGCACGTGACGGTTTGGTGTTGGTAAACGGCGTGCGACAGCAACAGTTGAAGTTTGGGTGATTGAATACATAAAGGCACCTCCTCTAAGACATCGTGAACTACATATTCACTTTAATACTATGAAAGAAAGGTGCCAATTTTTAGGAGTAGAAGGAAATTAATTATTCCCTCTATTATTACGCGTCTTCGCTCGCTAGCGTTGCTGAGCGATGGAACATCCTAAGTTGTTGAATTTCCTCTTTCCAGATAGTCGAATCAATGGTTTCTAAAATGAGAGGGATACCATTAAAGCGAGAATCAGAGGCTATATACTCAAAACAATCCCAGCCTATTTCGCCTTTTCCTAAAGAATGGTGTCGATCTACACGGCTTGCAAACTCAGCTTTTGAATCATTGATGTGCATTGCTCTTAGATAGTGCATACCCACGATGCGGTCGAACTCAGCAAAAGTATGATCACATGCTTCTTTTGTTCGTAGGTCATAACCGGCTGTAAAAGTATGGCAAGTGTCTAAACACACACCAACGCGTGATTTATCTTCTACTTGGTCGATGATCTCTGCTAGTTGCTCAAACTTCCAGCCAAGGTTCGTCCCCTGCCCTGAGGTATTCTCAATCACCGCAATCACATCAGGCACCGCTTGATGAGCCAAATTGATAGACTCGGCGATCTTGGCCAAACATTCGCTTTCTGAGATTTTCTTCAAATGACTCCCAGGATGAAAATTCAAAAGCGTGAGTCCTAGTTGGTTACAACGCTCCATTTCATCAATAAAAGCCGCACGTGATTTCTCTAGCTTCTCTTCTTCTGGTGCTCCTAGGTTAATAAGGTAGGAGTCATGAGGAAGGATGTGCTCAGCGCTAAAACCTAACATTTTACAGTTGGCTTTAAAGGCGCTGATGGTTTTGGCTTCTAGCGGCTTTGCTGCCCACTGTCTTTGGTTTTTGGTGAACAGTGCAAAAGCATTGGCGCCAATCTCTCTTGCGCGCATTGGCGCCTGATCAACACCGCCCGCAGCAGACACATGCGCACCAATAAACTTAATATTAGTTTCAGGTTTTGAAGATGAATTATTGTTTGTCATTAAATCACTTTACACTTTCAGGATGCTTAATAATTAAAGGGTCGTATCACTTACAGGTCAATAAAAACACAACAAATGTAGTAAATTTACAACAAATGCCACTGTTAAATATTTTTTATACTTTAAAATATTTTGTAAT
>NZ_JBFRSN010000625.1:0-8228 GCF_041473595.1 Vibrio sp. 10N.222.46.A1 | reverse complement strand
CTCGAATTAATCTCGAATCGTTTAGTACCCCATCAACTGCAGTAAATTCTCCGCTGTGCTGATCGCTTCTTTGCGGTTAGCAATGTTTAGTTTTTGGTAAAGGTTACGGATGTGAGTCTTGATGGTGGTACCTGCTACATCGAGTTCTTGAGCTATCTGCTCGTTACTGAATCCTGAATAGATCAAACCAAGTACTTGCCATTCACGCTGGGTGAGTGGGCTCGTGCGCACAAGTTCAGGAATGTTTGGGTGATTGACTAAGTTTTCAACAAAGTCTTCATCAAAGTGAACCGAGCGGCTGCGTTGGGTGGTCGAGATATCTTTCATGATCTGTTGAGCGCGATGGCGTTCTAAGTCACCTAAGCCAGGCTTGTTACTCAACTTATCCAAGATATGTCCGATAGTCCCGCCGTCTACTAAGAAGTTGCCGACCATACCGGTTTGGTTAGTCATATGAAGCGCTTCTTCAAGTAGCACGCGTGCGCTGTCTTCATCGTTAATTTGTGTACGTAACACGGCTTCAACGATCAAGTTTCGGTTGGTGTCTGTAATCAGATGTGAACGCTGAGCTTCACTCTTAAGGAAAGTCAGCGCTTCTTCCGCTTCTTCATACTGCTCAAGAATGATGTGAGCGCGAACGATGTTTCTCCATTGCAGTTGGCAGAAGTGGTTGCTTGCCGATTCAGGTCGAACAGCCACATTCAACCAATCACGTATCGCCTCTTTATTGCCTTTTACTTGCCAAAAAAGAATCAAAGAAAGAGAAGCGTTCGCCGTCCAGTCCACGTGGTAAGTCGATTGACGCAATAGGTGCTGAATTTGGTCGATAAACTTAGATGCTTTATCAATTTCACCGCGACTCAGTGAAATACGAGCCAGCATTGAATAGCTGTGAAGGTGCTTACTTGGCGAATGGTGACCAAGGATATCCAAGCCTTTGTAACAGCACTCTTCCGCTTCATCTAATCGGTTCCAACACCAGAATATTTGAGCTCTAACACGCAGTAAGAATTCATGCAGAGGCACGTATTTTAGCTGGTGTTCTTCGATCAATTTGAACGCACTGTCTTGCAGCTCGAATGCCGCTTGAACGTAACCCTGTGCAATTAAGATCTCGCTCTGTTGTAGAATCGCCCAAAGCGCTTGGTGGTAAACTTGGTACTGGCGTGCAAGTTTTTCTGTTTGCTGCATCATTGGCAGTGCACGGCTCAAGTTGCCCATTACGTGATTGACTTCACCAACAACAGACGTGGCGACAATTCGGCTACGATAAACGGTGGTGTTCAGCTGACTTAGCGAAAGCTCTGCCAATTCCAAGGCTTTTTCAGGTTCATTACTGTTGATCGCAACTTGCGCGCGTAGGGCGTTGTATTGCCCTTGCTGTTGAGTGTCGAGTTCAATATTTCGAGCTTGATATTGTGTTTCAGCCTCTTCCAATAATGTCCCTACTTGTTCGTAGCGGTGCTGACTTTGTGCTAGCCAAGCTCGTAACATGGACAGTTTAGGGTCGCTGTAAAGTTGATCCGTAGTCAGTTGCTTGATCGCCATCTCTAACGAGGAAAGTTCGCCTTGGTTGAACATCGGCCAGCCGTGGTCTGTCAGTATTTGAATGATCAGCTCTGGGTCTTCAGCGCGCTGTGCATGGCGCAGTGCTTGGTGTGGTGTGTCTTGTTTAATCCACGCCTTCGCGGCACTTCGGTGCAATTCTGCTTCTTGTTGAGGGATTCGAGCTTGACGCTCATGTGCCAAAAATTCACCAAACAGGTTATGGAAACGATACCAGTTCTTTTCGCCTTCAAGCGGGTAGATGAATAAACCGAATCGATTTAATGATTCGATCATACCCAGTGCGTCTTCACGTTGTGTTAGCGCACAAACCAGTTCGTCGTTGAAGTGGTCAAGCACTGAACACTGCATCAAGAACTGTCGAGTTTCTTTGTCTAACAGGTCGAAAACCTCTTCAACCAAGTAGTCCCAAAGATGGGCTTGATTAAAGTGGGAGAAGGACTCAGCAGACTGCGCAAGCGTACGTTTTTGATGTTGGGCTTGCAGCGCAATAAGTTGAAGTGCAGAAGGCCAACCCTCTACATAGGTACAAATACTGTCTGCCGTTGTGTCATCAATACCATCGGCAACACGCTGATTAAAAAAGCGCGTCGTCTCTTCGGTATCAAAAGCCAGCGAGTCATTACCTAATTCGATCATTAAGTCTCGAACGCGCAGGTTTGCCGTACCTAGGGGTGGTGTACCCCGACTGGTTACAACCAGCGTAAGATTGTCGGGCATGTGTTTGAGGAAAAAGCGCATTGCTTCTTGAATGTCATCATTGTTGACTAAATGGTAGTCGTCTAAAACAAGAAAACATTCATGATGATAGTCCGACATCTCGGCGAATACTTCGCTCAATAAAGAATGCAGCGATGAAAACTGTCGTTTCTCTGCCAGTTTTTGGGCATTGGGACAGGAGTTTTGAGTCGCTTTATTGAGTGATTGGAGTAGGTAGTTGATAAAACGGAAGGCATCGTTGTCACTATCATCGATGCTGTACCAACCCACATTCGGCTTATCTAATAGCCACTGTGCAGCCATAGTGGTCTTGCCATAGCCCGCAGGAGAGCGGAACAATACAAGCTTATAGCAATCTGCGTTCTGGAGCAGATCGAGAACCCTAGGTCGTAGGATTGCATTATGTAAGCGGCCGGGACGAGTCAGTTTCGAAGGGATCCACATGTCGAAGTTTTTCACCTATTCCGTGGCCTATGTTCTGGGGATTCTAAAACCGTAAAAGAGTTGCCCAATCACATCTGCCTAATTACTTAAGTCTGTGCTTATGTTACGTGAAGAAAAATGGCACCGACTATGATTCTCCTCAGAAACCTTGCGGTCTTGCATGTTTTTAGCTTTCTACGCCCTTAATTTGTGACTTTGCTCACATTACGTGGTGGTTTGTGAATGTGACTTTGTTCGGTCTTACACTGAGATTTATGTAAAAGATGAGATATGGAAAATAATTTCGTGATCTCAAACTCAGATTTGCTAATCAGTTTATTCCGGTTAAATAAAACTCACATCAATTAACGTTAAGTTATCGAACGGGAGCTTGTGATCTTAGTCACTCCAACTTTTTGTTCGAAGTTAGAACATGAGAGTCAGATCACTAACCTTACATCGGTACGCCCCCTACGCCCTCTCATCTACTCCTAGTTAGTCGTATTAACGGGAGGATGTTTAGTTAATGGTGACCATGCACGATATGTCACAGATGAATTAGAACTATTAAAAGCGAGATTTCTGAAATGAAACCAACTCAGCAAAAAACTTTCGATAAAGTGTCGTTCCAAGAAAGCGTTAAAAAGCATTTATCTGCAACTTACGCAACAACGATTGAAAACGCAGATAGCCGCGCATGGTACCTAGCAATGGGGCGTGCGCTAGCAGAATTGACAACATTTGATCTGCTAGAAACTGAAAATGATGAAAAAATCAAAAACGCGAAGAGCGTTAACTACCTTTCATTAGAGTTTTTGATTGGTCGTCTAACAGGTAACAACCTGATCAGCATGGGTCTGTACGAACAGATTACTCATGCAATGGAAGAGCTAGGCCAAAACCTAACTGACCTTCTAGAAGAAGAACGCGACCCATCGCTAGGTAATGGTGGTCTTGGTCGTCTTGCTGCTTGTTTTATGGATTCTTGTGCTGCACAAGAGTACCCAACAGTAGGCTACGGTCTTCACTACGAATACGGCCTATTCAAACAGTCTTTCCAAGATGGTCGTCAACAAGAAGCACCAGACGCATGGCGTGGTGTTGAAGGTTACCCATGGGAAGTCGCTCGTCCAGAGCTAGCACAACACATTGGTTTTTACGGTCATGTAGAAGTTGAATTCATCGACGGTAAAGAAGTTCGTACTTGGGTTCCAGGTATGGAAGTAAAAGCAATGCCTTGGGATCTACCAATCGTAGGTTACGAGTCAAACACGGTTTACCCATTGCGTCTTTGGGAATGTCAGGCAATTGCACCATTCTCACTAGCAAGCTTTAACAACGGTGATTACTTCGAAGCGCAACACTCGCTAATCGATGCAGGTAACATCACTAAAGTACTTTACCCGAACGACAACCACGAGAAAGGTAAGACACTGCGTCTAATGCAGCAGTACTTCCACTCAGCAGCGTCAGTTCGCGATATTCTACGCCGCCACGAAGCCGCAGGTTTCTCTCTAGAAGATCTGCCTAAGCAAGAAACGATTCAGCTGAACGACACGCACCCAACGATTGCGATTCCTGAGCTAATGCGCATCTTGATCGACGAGAAAGGTCTATCTTGGGATCAAGCATGGGAAATCAGTGCACATACGTTCGCGTACACGAACCACACACTACTTCCAGAAGCACTAGAGACTTGGTCTGAATCGCTGATCAACCGTCTTCTTCCACGTCACATGGAAATCATTTTTGAAATCAACCACCGCTTCATGCAAGAAGTTCGCAAGATGTGGCCTGGTGACGGTGAGAAACAAGCGAAGCTTTCTATCATCCAAGAAGGTTTCCACCGCATGGTTCGCATGGCAAACCTATGTGTGATTGGTTCTTACAAAGTAAACGGTGTAGCCGCACTTCACTCTCAACTGGTTAAGAAAGACTTGTTCCCAGAGTTCAACGAAATCTTCCCAGGTAAACTGACTAACGTAACGAACGGCATCACGCCACGTCGTTGGTTGAAGTTCTGTAACCCAGGTCTATCTAATCTAATCACAGGTAAGATTGGCTCTGAGTGGCCAGCAAAACTTGAGCAGCTAGAAGGCATCGCTAAGTTTGCAACAGACGCGAAATTCCAAAAAGAATTTATGGCTGTTAAGAAAGAAAACAAACAGCGTCTTGCGGATTGGGTTCAAGAGAACATGGGTATCGAGCTAGATACTAACGCTATCTTTGACGTTCAAATTAAGCGTCTGCACGAATACAAGCGTCAGCACCTAGATTTGCTACACATTCTGTCTCTGTACCACCGTATTCTTAACGAACCTGGTTTCGAGTGTGAGCCACGCGTATGTTTCTTCGCAGCGAAAGCAGCACCGGGTTACCACCTAGCAAAAGAAATCATCTTCGCGGTTAACAAGATTGCAGAGAAGATCAACAACGATCCTCGCATCGGTAACAAGCTTAAAGTGGTATTCATCCCTGACTACCGTGTAAGCATGGCTGAAATCATCATCCCTGCAGCAGACGTTTCTCAGCAAATCTCATTAGCTGGTAAAGAAGCTTCAGGTACGGGCAACATGAAGATGGCTCTAAACGGCGCTCTAACTATCGGTACGATGGATGGTGCAAACGTTGAGATTCGTGAAGAAGTTGGTGATGAAAACATCTACATCTTCGGCCTAGAAGTTGACGGTGTTGTTGCACTGAAAGCTCAGGGTTACAACCCATACGATTACTACAATGCAGACCCACTATTGAAAGCATCTCTAGATCTACTGACTGGCGATGAGTTCACTCCAGGTCAACCCGGTCTTCTACGTGCAACGTTTGATAGCCTACTAGACGGTGGTGACCCTTACCTATGTCTTGCTGACTTCGCATCTTATGTGAAAGCGCACGAAGACATGGGTACGCAATACAAAGACCAAGCTGGTTGGGCTAAGAAAGCGATTCTTAACACGGCATTGGTTGGTAAGTTCACATCAGACCGCTCAATTCGCGACTACGTGAACAACATTTGGAAACTTGAAGCGGTTAACCGTTAATAGTTGCAAAGTAGCCAAGGCAGTTTTTGCCTTGGCTCAATTAGCTTGTGAGCAAATAGACGGCTTATTCAGATAGCAATGCTTACAAACTGATTGTCACAAGCTAATTGATTAGTAAAAATTAAATAGACAACCCTACAAAAATTGAAAGCGTCAGAACGTTTTCGGAGAGAGCGATGAAAGAACAGACCGTATTAAAACAAGTCGCAGAAATGGCAAATATTGCTGATAGTTACGTTAGTGCGTGGGGCGATGAAGCACAAGTATCAGAAGAGACGATTACGTCTCTATTGGCTTCATTGGGCTACGATACAAGCAGCGATGATGCACTGCTTAAATCTGCAGAAAGAAAGCACAGAAAAGATGTATTAGACCCGGTTCTTGTCTTGCGTGACGGTGAGCCAGTAGAAGTGACACTCAATCTGGGTGTGAGTGCTCGTGAAAGTGAGTTCAGCTGGCGCTTAGAAACCGAGCAAGGAGAGGTACTTGAAGGCTATCTTCAATCTCAAGTCGTTCGTGACGAGCGTGCCGAGGGTGGCCCTTTAGTGTTTGCATTGCCAAGTGATTTGGCATGGGGTTATCACAAGCTCATTGTGAGTCGTAAGCGCCGTAAGAAACCTTACGAGATGACGTTGATTATTACGCCCAAAGCATGCTTCAAGCAGTCACCCATTGAGCAAGGCAAAAAGCTTTGGGGACCAAGTGTTCAACTGTACACGCTAAGAACTCAGCACAACTGGGGTATTGGTGATTTCGGTGACCTAAAACAGCTTGTTTCGGATATCGCGTCTCGCGGTGGTGACTTTGTTGGTCTAAACCCAATTCACTCACTGTTCCCTGCAAACCCGGAAGGTGCGAGCCCATACAGCCCGTCTTCACGTCGTTGGTTGAACGTCTTATACATTGATGTGAGTTCAGTTCCTGAGTTCGCATTAAGCGCGGAAGCGCAACAAACGGTAGGCAGCGCCGAGTTCCAGCAGCGCCTACAGAAAGCTCGTGAAGCGCACTGGGTGAATTACACTGAAGTGTCTGAGCTGAAGATGAGCATCTTACCTCTGCTATTCGCAGAATTTAAGACTCGTCATCTAGACAAAAACAGCGACCGCGCACAAGCGTTCTTAGCGTTCGTTGAAGAGGGCGGTGAAAGCCTGATGCATCAAGCGGCGTTTGATGCTCTGCACGGTGAACTGCATGCTGAAGATTCAGGTATGTGGGGCTGGCCTGTATTCCCAGAGAAATTCCGTACATTTGAAAGCCCTGCGACCCAGAAATACATCAAAGATAACCTAGATCAAGTGCATCTCTACATGTACCTACAATGGTTAGCCGATTGCCAAATCAACGATGCACAGTCTCTTGCTGAAGAGAAAGGCATGGCGGTTGGCCTTTACCGTGATTTAGCGGTAGGCGTTGCAGATTCTGGCAGCGAGACATGGGCTGATGAAGGCAACCTAGTGATGGATGCGAGCATTGGTGCTCCACCGGATATTCTTGGTCCTTTGGGTCAGAATTGGGGTCTACCACCACTAAACCCAGAAGTGCTTCAAGTAACCAGCTACGACGCTTACATCAAACTACTTCGTGCCAACATGAAGCACTGTGGTGCATTGCGTATTGACCATGTTTTAGGTCTGCTGCGTTTGTGGTGGATTCCAAAGGGTGAGAACGCAACGAAAGGTGCGTACATCTACTACCCAGTGCAAGACATGCTGTCTATTCTGGCGCTTGAATCTCACCGTTACCAATGCAGCGTTATCGGTGAAGACTTAGGGACGGTACCGGATGAAATCGTAGACATCCTTGCTGATGCTGGCGTGCATTCTTACAAAGTATTCTTCTTCGAAACATCAGAAAATGACGGTGGTTTTATTTCTCCTAAGCACTACGCGTCACAATCGATGGCGGCACTGTGTACTCACGATATGCCAACGCTTCGCGGCTTCTGGCACTGTGATGACTTGAAAATGGGTCAAGAGATTGGTTTATACCCAGACGCACAACAGCTAGAAACTTTGTTCGATAACCGCTTGGAGTGCAAGCAAGGTATCTTAGACTCAGTGGCATGGCACGGCTTCCTACCTGAAGGTGTGGGGCGCGATGCAAGTCAAGTGCCGATGGATTCTTATCTTGCTGAAGCGCTTCAGTTGCACGTTGCGGCTGGTGGCTCAACACTCCTGAGTGTTCAGTTGGAAGATTGGCTAGAGATGGATAAGCCCGTTAACATCCCTGGTACGGTCGATGAGTACCCTAACTGGCGTCGTAAACTATCAATGAACTTGGACGAAATCTTCGCTCATGAAGGCGTGAATCGTATCGCCTCTAAGCTAACTGACGTACGAGAAAAAGCAGCTAAGTAATGGAGTCGAGTGGCTTGAAAAGAGGTGGTTTTTTGCTTACGCCGTACGAAACTACAACCTCGGTCACTCAATATTGAATGCTCATCTGGTAGAATAAACCGTCGTTATATTGCCCGCACTA
>NZ_JBFRSN010000624.1:0-1158 GCF_041473595.1 Vibrio sp. 10N.222.46.A1 | reverse complement strand
GGGATGTCTTCTTCGCTGCTGCATTGATGATAGAAAACCACATCATCAATTTGGCCATGATCGGCCAAATAACGAAGCATCGACAACATTGGCGTAATGCCGCTGCCTGCAGACAAAAGCAGTAACGGGTGAGTTGGATTCGCTTCTAAGTAGAACGCACCATCTGGATTTTGAGCAACCAAAGTATCACCCACTTGAAAGTGATCATTTAACCAGTTAGAGATTTGGCCATCGTCCACTCGCTTCACTGAAATCGCTAAACGACCCGCTCGTGAAGGGCTAGAAGATAACGTGTAACGACGAGAAACCTTCTCGCCATTAATCACCATCTCAATCGGCAGATGTTGCCCAGGCTGATAACTTGGTAGTGAGTGGTTCTCTTTGGCAGGCTCTAACCAAAAGGTCGTAAAGTCACGAGCGATCTCTTCACGCTCAACACATGTTAAATGTAACGACTCAACCCAAGTGTCTTCATAGTGTTCTTTCTCTTTGGTTTCGAGTACTTCAACCACATCACCCGCTTTAACCAAACCTTCATTTTTAGCCACAAGATTCTGACCAAAGAAAACGCCACCACGCTCGTTAGCTCTGAATGTAGAGAAGGTATTAAGAGGCTCTTTTGTTGCTCTAAATTCGCCACGCTCAACATCAACTGTCGTTAGGATACAACGCTCACAAGGCTTCACCGCTTCGAACTCAACCTCACCGATACGGATACGCTTCCAACCATCTTCAGCAAAGGCTTCGGTATTCGAAACAACAAAGTTGGTGCGGAACTGATCCATCGAGTGAACTTCAGGGCTGCGGCGATTAAGCTCATCTAGAGAGGCTTGGCTGATCACTAACATTGGATAGCCGTCAGCGAAACTGACATTATGGCCAAGCTTTTCACGAACACGATTCGATTGCTCGCCAGAAAACAGTAGCTCAACGCGCACGCCCAACACATCACTGAACCAATCATCGGCTTCATCACATGTCGTGTATGCCGTGAAGCTGTCTTTCCACACCGTTGCTGGCGCTTCTTGCATCTTGAAATTTGCATACTTTAGACGCAAAGGCTCTTTGCCTTCATAAGTGAAGATCAAACCGTCAGGCTGCAAGCTTGAAGATACCTTGACCATTTTAGGGTACTTACGCGCCGTCACCATTGAGCCG
>NZ_JBFRSN010000623.1:0-3327 GCF_041473595.1 Vibrio sp. 10N.222.46.A1 | reverse complement strand
TTTTGAGTAATATATCTATCTGATACTTATCACTATAATGATAACGGCAATGAAAATGAATGTTATCACTTTTGTCTTCAATGTTTGGAGAGCTGAGACCTAAAATACGCCCCTTAGGATATAATTGCTCCAACCAATAACCGCAATTTCGAGCCGAGTCTTGAATTGGCATAACCCACCCCGTTCTGCTGTAAGTCTTTGGCGGTTTCGCATCATTCTTTTGCTCCACACCAGATAACAAATACTGCTGTTTGAACAAATTCGCTTGCTCAAGAATTCGCTTGCTCGCAACGATTAATGCCGTGTTCGTTGCTTCTTCTTCTACTGTTTTCCATACAGAAAGCAATCCCATAACGAGAAAAAGAATAACCGTAACCCAAATAACAAAACGTGAGCGCTGTAGGTTATTCAGCATCCCCTAACCTTTGATTGCATCCAGCATTCCCCACATTGGCAAGAAAATACCCAGAGCTAAAACCAGCACCATTCCCGCAACGATCGTCAACAGAATAGGTTCAATTCTAGCGGTTAACGTTTTTAGATCGTAATCAACCTCTCGGTCGTAAAAATCCGCAACTTCAAGCAGCAACTCATCAATACGACCCGTTTCTTCACCCACAGAAATCATTTGTATCACGAGTGGTGTGAAAATCTCGCTGTTAATCGCGGTAGAAGAAACGGTACTTCCCGCTTCTATTGCCGATTTCATACCTTGAACACGAAGTTCTAAAAAACGATTGTCCAAAGCTTCAGCCGATAGCGATAACGATTGGTTAAGCGGTACACCTGCTTTTAGCATCAAAGCAAAAGTACGTGAGAAGCGCGACAATAGAGCTCGATTGACCACCCCACCAATCACTGGCATTTTTAAGCGCAGCCGATCCCACTTTTCCCACCCTTTATCTGTCTTAACCCATGCTTTAAAAGCAAAAACAAGACCAAAGATTAATCCAAGCATTAACCCCCAGTAATTAACAAAGAACTCAGACATTCCCATTAAAATACGAGTTGGAAGTGGTAAGTCGACCCCAAAACGCGCGAACATACTCGAAAACTGAGGAATCACGAATATATTCAAGACAAACATAGCGATTGTAATAAAAGTAATCACGAACGTTGGGTAACGCATTGCCGTTTTGATTCGCTTTCGAGTTTCAACCTCTTGTTCGTAGTATCCAGCCAGTTGTAACAATGCCTGATCTAAACGACCTGTATTCTCACCAACACTGATCATCGATACAAACAATGAACTAAATACCTTAGGGTGCATTTGCATCGACGCCGCTAACCCACGACCGTTTGTGAGTTCAGCGACCACTTCTTCAAGTGCTACTTTCAGTTGCTTATTTTCACAATGTTGAGTTAACCCTTTCATCGATCTTAATAGCGGAACACCCGCCTTAGTTAAACTATACAACTGTCGGCAAAACAGAACCAACACCTCTAAAGGCACATTCGGGGAGAACAGACTGGATACATCCATATCCAGGATTGAACCGCCACTTTTTCCAAGTTTAATCGAAGTTGGAATGATCCCTTTACTCATCAAACTGTCAGCAGCAAGATCTTCGTTATTTGCATCCAACTGGCCTGTCACTTGACTGCCATCAGAACTGCGACCTACATAACGATAAGTTGGCATATCACTCTACCCCTACAGATAAATTGGATCAGTGGCACCAGAAGCATCGCCTTCGCCAAGGTTCATTACCTCATCAAAGCTCACAACCCCCTGTATGGCCAATTCCATCGCAGAAGCTAACAGCGGTTTGTAATTTTCAGACTGCCTTGCCGTTTGAGCAAAAACAACGGCATCATTGGCTCTAAGCGCATCCATCATAGGCTGATCGAGCTCCAACATTTCAAACACACCAATACGACCACTGTAGCCTGTCAAATTACAATTTTGACAACCACGCCCTTTCATAAATGGCGTACCTCGCTGGTTTGGGAAACGAACACTCAACCATTGCTTACGCGCTTCATCCAGCTCATCATCAACCTTGCAATCAGTACATACCTTACGAACTAACCGCTGTGCGACCACGGCTCGAACAGCACTTGCTACCAGATAACCCGGAGCCCCCATGTCCATCATACGCAGTGCACTGTCTACTGCATCGTTGGTATGCAGAGTACTTAACACTAAGTGACCAGTAAGTGCCGCTCTCAAACCAATTTCAACGGTTTCGTGATCTCGCATCTCACCAATAAGAATGATATCCGGATCCTGACGTAGGAAGGTTCTCAAAATCGTTGAGAAATTGAGGTTAATCTTAGGGTTTACCTGAACCTGATTCACACGAGGAAGACGGTATTCTACAGGGTCTTCAGCGGTAATGATCTTTTTACCCGGTTCGTTTAATTCACTTAACGCACCGTATAGAGTCGTTGTTTTACCTGAGCCCGTAGGCCCGGTTACGAGAATCATGCCATGTGGGCGGCGTAATTGATGACGAAGACGAACGAGCAAATCACTCGGAATGCCTGACAACTCCAATTTACGTAGGCCAGCCGATTGATTAAGCAAACGCATAACCACTGACTCACCGTGCTGTACTGGCATAGTCGACATACGAATATCGACCGATTGACCTTTAACGCGAATATTAAAGCGACCATCTTGAGGCAGTCGTTTCTCTGAAATGTCGAGGTTAGCCATCAGCTTCAAACGCAAAACCAGTGCAGAAGCAATATTCACTTCATTCAACAACGTTTCATGCAGGACACCATCAATACGCTGACGTAAACGTAATACGTTTGAATCTGGTTCAATATGAATATCAGACGCACCAACTTGAATAGCATCTTCAAACAGCGAGTTTACTAGCTTAACGACCGTAACTTCGTCGCTGTCTTCTTCAGCGATATCAAAGTCAAAGGCTTCATTAACTTTATGCTCAGCATGAAGCTGCTCAGCAAATGAGGCAATCTCTTTGGTTCTTCGGTAATAACGGTCGAAACCATCAACTAATTGTCTCTCTTGTGCGACGACAAATTCGAGTGCGTAGTCGCCTAGTTGACTCAGCAAAGATTCTTGGGCAAACAGATCAGCAGGATCACTCATTGCAACACGTAATGTGTCACCTTGACGCCCAATGACCAAAGCTCGAAGGCGGCGAGCATGAACCTCAGGTAAAAGCTGCACAGCTTCGACGTCAACATTAGCTCGGCTAATATCAATAAGAGGAATAGCAAGCTGTTGCGACAAGAAACTGAGCATTTGCTGCTCTGATAAAAAGCCAAGCTCGATCAGTGCATCACCAAGCTTGCGGCCTGTCCTTTTTTGAGCGGCCAGAGCTTGTTCAACTTGATCTTCAGTAATGA
>NZ_JBFRSN010000622.1:0-3584 GCF_041473595.1 Vibrio sp. 10N.222.46.A1 | reverse complement strand
CTTATATTCGTTATTATTTTTAATCAATTACCGATTAGAACTGATAGTTCAGATCCAAAGTGTATGAACGCCCTGGCGCTGGATAGCGGCCAACCGGACTGGTATCAATACCGCGGAAGTAGTAGTCCTCAGCAAACAAATTGTTCACTGCAACATTCATGCGTAACTTACTGTTTTCATCTTTATACAAGTCTGAGCCTAGGTTTAAGTTCCATACCATGTAAGCAGGTACTTTGCCTTTCGCACCCGTTGCATCTTCAGCACTGGTATTGGCATTGTCAGAATAAGACTCACTGAAATAGTAACCAGATAAGGTCGTATCTACCCGGCTAAAGGCGTAAGTCGCATCCCAGCTAAGCTGATGCTCGGATGTGTAAGGAAGTTGCTTACCTTTGTTTGCACCTTCTGCCTCTATCGTCGCATCCAAATAGTTATAACCCGCGCCTAAACTCAGAGCTTGCATAGCCTGCGGAACATAACGACCTGAAAGCTCAATACCTTGATGAAGCGTTTTACCAATATTGTCAAAGGTCTGCGTTCCGCTTTGCCATTGGAGTTGGTCTTCAAAATCAATGCGGTAGAGCGCGACATTAAAGCTAGTTGAATCTTGATTGTAACGAGCACCCAACTCGTAGTTCCATGCTAGCTCACTGCCCTCTTCACCCTTGCCTCGGATGTAAGCGATTTGTGGTGCGCGCAAAGATTTCTGCGCATTGGTGTACCCAACCCATTGCTCAGTTAAATGGTATGCCACGGTTAAGCCCGGCAACCACTCCGTCACTTTGTTGTCTGTACTCTGAGCTTTACCCTTATCATTAAAGGTCATATCAATCGATTCGTAACGAATACCTGGAGTAACCTTTAGCACGTCGTTAAACAGGCCAACTTCATTGCTGATGTAACCTGCGAATGCATCGGTATTCAAGTTCCAATCACGTGGCACTTTTGTTACTCCGCCAGCAATTGGCGTTTGCGTTAGCTTGTAATCGATATCTTCATTTACATAGCGAGCACCTACAATCAAGTTTTGCGTCACCGTATTACCGTCAAAGTACATCGCTAACTTAGGTTCCACACCATAAACAGCGAATTCACGTGGTGAGGTGCGAATATCTGTTGATGGTAATGCTGGATCAGCCCAGTGACCGCCTGCGCTATTAAAGCCCCATTGGAAGAAACGCTCAGAGTGGTGACCGAATGTCAGAACCTCTAACTCTGCGCCATCTGCAATATTCAAATCATGCAAATACTTCAGGCTCCAACGCGTTGATGTGCCTTTGTATTCGTCATATGGTCGCTTCGATTGAGTACGATCTTTCTGGTAATCTTTTGGCGATAAAGCGCCCGGCATTTGGGTGTCGGCATCGTAACGCTGAACGAATGCTTGTAGCTCCTGGGTATCACTGAGTAACCATTGCAACTTCGCTTGGAAGTTTTTTACATCCGTATCTGAATGATCACGGAAGCTTTCACCTTTTAGGAAGTTACCTTCCACTTGAAGTGCCAGCGTATCGGTTAACCAACCACCGGTACGTAGGTAAAAGTCATTCAGTGGTGTATTACCATCTTCAAATACGGTGAAACGATTACTGATTTCCGTTTGCCACTCGTGTGGAATGGGCTTAGTCACCAAGTTGATCACACCACCCACGTTATTTGGCCCGTACTGCACAGCCGCACCACCACGTACGATATCAATTCGGTCAAGCATAGATAGCGTTGCTGGAAAAATAGATTGTCCGGTATGACCATAAGGCGCAAGAGTCAGTGGTACACCATCCATTAGAAATTGAGCATGACCACTGCGGCTCGCTTTCAAGCCGCGCACCGAGATGTTAGGCAATACACCCGTGCCCGTTTCGTCTTGAACCTTAATGCCCGGTACACTTTGAAATGCTGAATCAATAGAGAGTGCGCCAGTCTTTTTAATTTGTTCGTTAGTTAGAACGGTACGCGCTCCCGGATACTCTTTCACATCTTCTAATTCTGAATTACCGATCAAGCTGCCCGTCACGACAACCGTTTCCATGGTCGTCGTTTGCGGATCAGACGCAGCGAATGCACTCATGGAAGTCACTGAAGCGATGGCCGTTGCAAGTACGGTCAAGCGCAGTTTATGTTGCGCGTGGGGTTTACCATCCAAATTCTGGTAAGGCATGAAAATCTCCTAAGTAGGCAAATTAGGGTCAAAGGCTGTGCTTTTAAGTTATGCCAACGCTTTGACCCATTGGGCTAAACGACCTCAAAATGAGGCCAACTGTTCACTCACTCGTAGCGAACAAATCAATAGTTTTTTCAGTTGAAATAGCTTTTAGTCACGTACTAGCTCTTAGAAACGTAATAACGCTTAAAAATTAACGACTCTTAGAGCTGAACTCGCTTTTAGAACTGATAGCCGTAGCTGAGCATGAATTCAGCTGGCGCTCCGTAACCAATCTGGTTAGTACCCGACTTACCACTGGTTGCCCCAAGAATGTATTTCTCGCCAAGTACGTTATAAGCGTTCGCTTGAACTTTGTGACGACCCGTGGTGTACGCTGCCATCAAATCAACAGTGGTGTAATCACCTAATGCGACGGCTTCATTGTTACCTGCGTAGCGGTCCCCTACGTATTTCACACCACCGCCCAAACGCCAGTTTTCGTATAATTGGTAAGTACTCCAGAGTGAGAACAGATGATCGGATACATCATTCGGCTTTTTACCTGTATCTTTATCTTCTGCATCTAAGTAGCTATAACCAACTGAAATATCCCACAACTCTGTAATCTGACCGCGAGCTTCCAGTTCAATACCTTGGTGACGTGCTTCAATCTTATTGATAACGTCGCCATTAATATTGGTTTGTGGTTGTTCTTGATCAATTTGGAAAATAGCGGCATTGAGCATCAAAGCGTTATCGAGTAAGTAAGCTTTCGCACCCACTTCTTTTAGATCGGTATGGAAGAATTCAGCCAGTTTAGGGTTGATATAAATACCGGAGTAAGGCAATTGCCACGAACGAGCTAAGCTTGCGTATACCGACATATCGTTGTTGATGCGATAGACCAAGCCACCACGGTAGCTCACTTTGTTATCATCTAGCTTCTCTTGGGCTTTCCCGGCTTTTTGCTGCTCAAGTTCCATAGAGTCATAGCGCACGTTACCTATCACCGATAGATCACCCAAGGTGTAAACGTCTTGAAGGTAAATACCCGTCGTCGTCGTTGTGTTATCACGGAAAGGCTTGAAACCCGGATCAGGCGTTGCTCCTACGACGGGGTTATAGATGTGTTTCGGAGGTAAGGTTTTATCGCTTGCTAGCGTTAAAT
Organism: Vibrio sp. 10N.222.46.A1; assembly: GCF_041473595.1. Classification (NCBI taxonomy): domain Bacteria; kingdom Pseudomonadati; phylum Pseudomonadota; class Gammaproteobacteria; order Vibrionales; family Vibrionaceae; genus Vibrio; species Vibrio sp. 10N.222.46.A1. The sequence goes on along the minus strand of NZ_JBFRSN010000622.1, from coordinate 273 downwards.
CGATATTGATCTGGTTATAATCCGCACCAATCATCATTTGGTTAGAATCGGTTTCCCACACTAACTCGGATTGCATCGTCGTTGTGGTTCGAGGGTCATAACCGAAATTGTTCACGGTTTGAGAGACTTTATCTCCCGTCACAGTGCCTTGACGCGTGCCCTTTTGCTCAAGTTCGATATGATTGTATGCCGCTCGGTTTGTCCATACCCACTCGCTATTCAAGCGCCACTCATAATTAATGCCAACACGCAGGCTATCGGACTCTTGATAAT
>NZ_JBFRSN010000621.1:0-4164 GCF_041473595.1 Vibrio sp. 10N.222.46.A1 | reverse complement strand
ACATTACTTTGTTTGATGAGCTTAACCCTTTAAATCGAGAACGGTTTTGGGGCAAAGAAATAGCTTTGCTACCTCAAGAACCTTGGTTAGCACTCAATCCGCTTCGGACTATAGGATCGCAGATAAGCGAAGTTCATAAGCTGGTTTTAAACGAAGGTCGTTCCCAGAGTGACACACTCACCCATCATGCACTTCAACAAATGGATCTGGGCAAAGATGGAGATAAACACCCATTTGAACTCTCGGGCGGAATGGCGCAACGTGCTGCGTACTTATGTGCGACACAAGCTGGAGGCAAACTGTTAATTGCCGATGAACCCACAAAAGGCTTAGACGAAAGCCGACGTGATCACGTTGGGCAACTTCTCCTTTCTCACTGCCAACAACTTGAAAATGGCAAACCCGGTGGCCTGCTCACCATCACTCACGACATTAAGCTGGCTAAAATGTTAGGTGGTGACATCATTGTCATGAAAGAAGGGGCAATTGTTGAAAGGGGAGACGCTAAAGCCATTTTAGATCAGCCACAAGCGGCCTACACAAAAGCGCTAATACAAGCGCAACCTGAGTATTGGTATCTTGATCAGCCAACTTCCTCGCAACCTTCAAATGAATCAAATAGTCACGCTACTCCCTCAGAGGTTGGTATACAAAGCGGGCAGAAGCCATTGCTTGAAGTTGAAAGTTTAGCGATTTACCGCGATCAAAGAACACTCTTTTCAGATCTCACGTTCTCATTATCACAAGGTGAAATACTGGGAGTTTATGGTGACAGCGGATGCGGGAAATCTTCTCTCGCCGATACTTTACTAGGGTTGCATCACGACTTTTCCGGCAATATCGACTGGCTTCAAAAAATCGAAAAAGGACAACGCCTCAAGCTTTACCAAGATCCACCCAGTGCGCACTCCCCTCACACAACACTAAAAACGTTACTTAATGACTTATGTGCGCTTCACAAGCTAAATCGCTCCAAGATACCCGTACTTCTAGATAGATTGAGCCTTAACTCTGCTTTGCTTGAACGTCCATCAAGCCAAGTATCCGGAGGAGAATTGCAGAGGTTTGCGATTTTACGAGCGCTACTGATGAGCCCAAAACTGTTAATTGCAGATGAACCCTCATCACGATTAGACCCCATCACAGCAGCCCAAACGCTAAAGCTGATTGTTGAAGTATCGAAAGAAGCTAACTGCGGCCTAATTTTGATCAGCCATGATCAACTGGCTTTGAGTAAGCTATGCAATAAAGTGATCGACTTATCGCGCTATTGATTTATCTAGCTATTGATTTCTGGATCGATAGACTTATTGAGCTATTGGGCTATCGACCTAAACGAGCTTCGCGGTTATCTGTCTTCTCAGTGGTACATTCGCCGTAAATCTTTAGTCATACCTTCACTATCTACTCACTGAATGTACATCTCTGTGTAACCCAATCTGACTAACCTTGCATAAGAGGTTAGCCAGATTGTAGCTATTTATGCTTCAGCCATAGCAAAGTCTAGAAACTATAAAAACCTCTAACCTCTTCTATCGCACTCACTCGAATGGTGAGGTGATGCACCAGTATTGGTCATCCACAAGCGGGCTTAAAATATAAGTCGTTGAAATATAATGTTTATCAATTTTGGCACAAATCGTGAACTACCACTAAGTAGGTATTCAGATATTAGGAGTTGAATATGTTGGTCGTTATTTCAGTGGGTTTATCCCTATTAGTACTTGCAGCGCTGTTTCATTTCTCAAAGAAGAGACAAACAGCGCTATCACACCGGTTTGAAACCTTAGTTCTACTCAGACAGTTATTGTTGCTATCACGCAAACATCGCGCGGCAACGCATTATGCTCTGGCGTATCAATTGACGAGCGACTCAATTCGAAAAGTGAATCAGATTTACGACAACATACTTGAGGTATCTGAACTGCTTCAATCTCATGTGTCGTTTGACAGCCGTCCGATGTATCGCATTTATCACCTCAAACTCATCGCTATGCACAATGACTGGCAAAACCGTAGCTTAGTACGTAATCAATCGATTCATGGAAAAACGATTCGTCACAGCATGTTCTTGATGGATGAAGTGATGATCATCTGGCTGATTCAATCAGAACGAGAAGACATGAGCCGTGAGTACCACATGAACTGGCAACAGATCTTAGATTGTATGGAGATCCTTACCAAGTTGAGAATGGCCATCCCTGGGATAGAAAAGTCGAATACGGAAATACCTGAGGAGTATGCGAGATTCAAATTCTATGCATCTCAGACTCACCGTAAACTCAACCAATTATCAATTATCTGCCCTATTAGCAGTGGATCACCAGTTTGCACTCGAGCGATGCATGCACTCGCAGAAATCGCATCGAGCAACGAATTAACCCAACCGACAGATAGCTTATACGAATTAACCAGTGATATTTCTAGCGTCGTATCGCAAGTTTACGACCAAGTATTATCCGACATTACTAGAAACTTGTATCAGCCTTTACCTGACATCAACGATAAGGCGATAAACACCCGATTATCGGTACACAGATACGTGTAAAGACTTCGTGAGAGGAGAGCGTGTGGAACTCTGAATTATTGAGTTCAAATCCGATATCACCTTTGATATCGGATTTTTGTATTTGTTTGCTTATGCCTTGTGTACTTGTGTACTTGTGTACTTGTGTACTTAAGATATATAAGCTCAAACATCACCAGACTTAATATCGCTAGACCAAACTTCTGCTGCAAAATCAATGAACTGACGAACAACAGGCAGCTGATAACTGCGAGACAGATACACCGCCCAAAGCACACTGCAGGGTGAAACAAAGTCATCCAATATTCGTTTCAATTTCCCTTCTGCAATCAACGGATTGGCTAAATCACAAGGTAAGCGAACAATCCCTTTTCCATGCTGTGCGGCGCGAGTTAATACCCCAACATCGTTAGCCTTGATAGTGCCAGACACCTCAACCGAATAGTGCTGGTTATCCTTAACGAAATCCCACTTAGAAACACTCAAATGGCGAAAGCAGTTATGCTGTCGAAGTGCTTCGACCGTTTCAGGTTCTCCGTACTTGTCTAGGTAGACTTGAGAGGCACACACCACTGAATCAATGTCCATGAGCTTTCGAGCAATCAAACTATCGTCAGGTTGGTCAGTATAGCGAAGGGCAATATCTATTCTCTCATCCACCAGCTGCGCAAAACGGTCTGAGGCAAACAACTCGACCGTGATATTAGGGTGACGCTCTGTGAATTGCTCAACCACATCCAACAGCATATTTTGAGTTAAACCAATCGGCGCTGCAATTCGAATTACCCCTGAAAGATCGTCGGTTTGATTGAGTGAAGTGACTTCTAGCTCTGCGGTTTCATGGAGTATCTTCTCGCAACGTCGCAGCGCAATCTCTCCTGCCGCTGTCAAACTGACCTTACGAGTAGTTCTGTGCAGTAACCTTTGTTTTAACCACCCTTCGATCTCTTGAACATGCCGTGAAACCTGTAAACGGCTCATGTCCAAATGCTCTGCTGCTTGAGTAAAACTGGCGCAATTTGCGACTTCAACAAAGCTACGCATCGCCGTCAACCTGTCCATCACACTCTCCCTTGCCGACTTAACCAAGCCTATTAGATAACTGTATAGATACAATCTACATCATTTTACGATATTTATCGCAACCTAGTGAGCTATTAGACTGCAATGGCTGTCGAGAAACAGACTCAATAAATTAGATAATTGGAGAGACATTATGAAAATTGCAGTATTAGGCGCATCAGGTTGGATTGGTAGTCACATCGCTCAAGAAGCTCAATCTCGCGGACACGAAGTTGTTGCTGTTGTAAGAGATGCAAGCCGCGTAAAAATCAGCGATGTTGAAGTTCGTTCATTTGATTTACAAGATGAAGCGGCAAGTCTAGCGACCGCTTTCTCAGGCGTTGATGCGGTAATTGCTTCGATTGGTGGACGCGCTCTAGGCAATCACGACATCGTAAAAAACACAGCAGCTAAGTTACTTGATACATTGCCAAGCATTGACATCGAACGTCTACTTTGGGTAGGAGGTGCAGGCTCATTAGAAGTGGCGCCAAACGTACCGTTAGTTACCGTTCCTGACTTCCCTGCGGACTACAAAAACGAAGCGCTAGCACAAGGAGAAGCCCTTGAAATGT
>NZ_JBFRSN010000620.1:0-2028 GCF_041473595.1 Vibrio sp. 10N.222.46.A1 | reverse complement strand
GTACTCACAGAACGAGGCGAAAGCTTTGGTGGGGAGTATGTCGAACACAAGAAGTTTGGTGTCTTTATTGTCTGGCCAGAAAAACTACTCATCGACCTAGATTCTTTCTCTGGAAAAACGCTAACGGCAACTCAACTAGGCAGTGCCTTTCAACTTAGCGCAAAAAAAATTAACCTGTTGCTCAGCGAGCTTGGTTGGATAACACGTGAAGAAGATGGTTGGCATGTCACCTCAACAGGCTTAAAAGCAGGCGGTGAGCAAAGGGAAGATAAAGCGACTCAAAACCTATTTGTGGTATGGCACGATTCGTTGGTTCGCAATAAACGTTTGAAGCAGTCTGTTGTCGAATTTCTAGGGCATGATGCTGAAAGCCACTCTACCGATGTCTCGTTTTCTAGCTTTCGTCAGAAATTTGAGGCGAAACACCGAACCTTAGACGGACATTATGTACGTTCAAAGGGAGAGCTGATCATCGATAACTGGCTTTATATGGCGGGAGTGGTTCATGCCTATGAACGTCCGCTCCCAATATCAAAAGAAGTAATGAGCGATTTCTACCTGCCAAGCGGCAAGGTATACATTCAATTCTGGGGAACAGATTCAGGCCCTATAGAAGAAGACAAACGAAATGCGACCAAGAAAGTTTACCAAGAGCACGGTTTTAGCTTGATTGAACTTAACCCTGAAGATATCCCAAACCTCGACAGTGTACTTCCCTCTTTATTACGCCAATATGGAATCAAAGCGTACTAACTGGCTGATTTTCGAAAACCAACACACATCCAGATCACACTAATCAGATCATTATGGACATTATTAACCATAGTGATTTGATGTGTTCGCTATTTTTCCCAAGCCAATCTTCTATTATCTTACACCCATCGACTTGAGCTACCGCAGATACTCGATTTATTGGGGCATGCTCGATAGCCATTTAAGCGTTCAGCCTTTTAGAGGCTGACTGTTCTAGAAACGACTTCTATAGAGATATAGCCTAAATGCGTTATCCGTTTATTGTTGACGTTACCGAACATAAAACCCTACAACATTTATATTGATAGATATTAGGATTCAACATGACTCATCCAATCATTTCAGATCTAAACACTCGCTACACAGCTAAAAAATACGATGCAGAAAAGCGCATCTCTGCGGAAGACATGGAAGTAATCAAAGAAGCACTTCGTTTGTCAGCTTCTTCTATCAACTCTCAGCCTTGGAAATTCATCATCATTGAGAGTGACGCAGCAAAACAACGCTTCCACAATACTTTCGAGAACATGTTCCAGTTTAACCAACCGCATGCGAAAGAAGCGTCACATACGATCCTGTTTGCTCACGATCCTAAGTACACTAAAGAGAAATTCGCAAAGCGTGCTGACACAGAAGTAAGCTCTGGTCACCTACCCGCTGAAATGTACGAGCAGTTCTTAGGGGCTTACGCATTCGCAGAAATGAACACAGATGAGACTGGTTTCAACGGTAACTGGACTAAGTCTCAAGTGTACATCGCGCTAGGTAACACAATGCACACACTGGCTCGTCTTGGTATTGCATCAACACCGATGGAAGGCGTAGATGCCGCTATGATCGGCGAAGAGTTTGCTGACGAACTAGACGGTCACGTTGTTGATGTAGCGCTAGCAATCGGCTACCACAAAGACGGCGAAGACTATAACCACGGTAAACCAAAAGCACGCCTAGCTCTTGATGAAATCGTGACGACGCTTTAACGCGCGAATTAAGATGACAAATGAATCAACAGCGATAACACGTTAAACAGTTACAACGCTTAACTGCTATAACGCTTTAATTTTTAAAACGCTTTTTCGTTTTACAAAATATAGTTTCAACAGCACTTCAGACTGTTAAATTACACTGCCTTGTTTTGGCCAGACACTCGTCTGGCCTTTTTCATGTCTGTATTTCGCATCCATCTTTTCTATCTCAGCTTTAGCCATTCCAGCCGCTTTTTAGACCACCAAGACTTAATCAATCCACGTGTTCTAATTCGCGAAGCGCAGGAGT
>NZ_JBFRSN010000619.1:0-4496 GCF_041473595.1 Vibrio sp. 10N.222.46.A1 | reverse complement strand
GTTGCGCAAACGGGTAACCAATTTACGCTAACGCCAACGGCTGTGGACTCTAATCAGGGCGATTTCCAGATTAACATCACTGAGAAAGGCATTGTTCAGGGCTTTAATGTGATTGAACAAGACGGCCAAAAAGGTGAGTTTACCTTTAACAATGTTGACTTAGGTAAACCTGCTGCAGACCGCTTTACTTTTGTGGCGCCGGAAGGTGTCGAGGTCGACGACCAAAGAAACTGATCCAAACTGGCAGATCGTTTGGTAGTAAGTCGATAGGTATTGATGCCATCAACGAATCAAGAGATTGCAATTGAGTAATTACAGCTTAGATTTTGCGGGGGACGAAGATTTTCGTCCCCTTGCTGCTCGTATGAGACCTGAAACTGTTGAACAGTATATTGGTCAGCAGCATATATTAGGTCCAGGTAAACCCCTTCGCAGAGCGTTGGAGGCGGGCCATATCCACTCCATGATTTTATGGGGGCCTCCGGGCACCGGTAAAACCACGCTGGCAGAAGTGGCAGCTAATTACGCCAATGCAGAAGTCGAGCGCGTATCTGCGGTGACTTCGGGTGTAAAAGACATTCGTATCGCCATTGAAAAAGCGCGTGAGAACAAGCAAGCAGGGCGTAGAACGATTTTATTTGTGGACGAAGTCCATCGCTTTAACAAAAGTCAGCAAGATGCTTTTCTACCTCATATCGAAGATGGCACGGTTACGTTTATTGGCGCGACGACAGAAAACCCTTCTTTTGAATTGAACAACGCTTTGTTGTCGCGTGCGCGTGTTTACAAATTGACTTCGCTCAATACAGAGGATATTTCTCTCGTCATTCGCCAAGCCATTGAAGATAAACAGCGTGGCCTAGGTGATGTGTCGGCTGATTTTGCTGATAACGTACTAGATCGCCTCGCTGAACTGGTCAACGGTGATGCACGTATGTCGCTCAACTATCTTGAGCTGCTGTATGACATGGCAGAAGACAACGACAAAGGCGAGAAAGCGATAACGTTGCAGTTGTTAGCGGAAGTGGCTGGTGAGAAGGTTGCTCGTTTCGATAATAAGGGGGATATTTGGTACGACCTAATCTCTGCCGTTCACAAATCGATTCGCGGTTCAAACCCTGATGGGGCGTTGTATTGGTCGGCGCGAATGATTGCGGCGGGTTGTGACCCTTTGTATATCGTAAGGCGTTTATTAGCGATTGCTTCTGAAGATATTGGTAATGCTGACCCAAGAGCAATGCAGGTTGCGATGTCGGCTTGGGATTGCTTCACGCGTATTGGCCCTGCAGAAGGGGAGCGTGCGATTGCTCAGGCAGTTGTCTATTTAGCGTGTGCACCAAAGAGTAACGCCGTTTACACCGCTTGGAAGCAAGCCTTAACGGATGCGCATAATCTTCCTGAATATGAAGTGCCTCATCATTTAAGAAATGCACCCACAACTTTGATGAAGGACATGGGCTACGGGCAGGAATACCGTTATGCTCATGATGAACCAGGTGCCTACGCGGCTGGCGAAAAGTATTTACCGCCTGAAATGGGCGAAACACAATACTATTTCCCAACAAAACGAGGCTTAGAGACCAAAATTGGCGAGAAGCTAGATTATCTGGCGGATTTGGACGCAAAAAGCCCACAAAAACGCTATGAAAAGTAGTCTTTTTTGGATATCGTTACCTAGTCATAAAAATTCAATTAAATCGTTACAAATTGGTCGAAATAGCACCAGTTTTAGGGGTTTAGCAGTGATTCAGTAGCAATCTACTGAATATTCAAATAACTAAAGCATAGGATTAGCAATGCTGGATTCTAAATTACTTCGAGCTGAGCTGGATGAAACAGCGGCAAAATTAGCACGTCGAGGCTTCACCCTTGATGTAGAGACAATTCGTGAACTTGAAGAAAAACGTAAGTCCCTTCAGATGAAAACTGAAGAGCTACAAGCGTTACGTAACTCTCGATCGAAGTCCATTGGTCAAGCGAAAGCAAAAGGCGACCATGAAGAAGCTGAGCGTATCCTTGCAGAAGTAGGCAACTTAGGCGCAGAACTAGACCAAGCTAAAGTAACATTGGCTGAGCTTCAATCTGAGCTAGAAGCGATCACAATGTCAATTCCTAACCTACCTGACGCAGAAGTGCCAGATGGTAAAGATGAAGACGACAACGTAGAAGTTTCTCGTTGGGGTCAACCTAAGACTTACGACTTCGAAGTGAAAGATCACGTGGATCTTGGCGAAATGTCTGGCGGTCTTGATTTTGCTAGCGCAGTTAAAATCTCTGGTTCTCGTTTTATCGTGATGAAAGGCAAATTCGCACGTCTACACCGTGCTATTGCTCAGTTCATGCTGGACCTTCACACTGATGAGCACGGCTACACAGAAATGTACGTACCGTACCTAGTGAACCACGATAGCCTATACGGTACTGGTCAACTTCCTAAGTTCGGCGAAGACTTGTTCCACACAAGCCCGCTAACTGAGCAAGTAAGTGATGTACCGCTTAAGACGTTATCGCTTATCCCTACTGCGGAAGTACCGGTAACGAACATGGTTCGTGACACGATTACTGATGAAGCTGAACTGCCACTTAAGATGACAGCTCACACTCCATGTTTCCGTTCTGAAGCGGGTTCTTACGGTCGTGACACTCGTGGTCTTATCCGTATGCACCAATTCGACAAAGTTGAATTAGTACAAATTACTAAGCCAGAAGACTCAATGGCAGCGCTTGAAGAGCTAACAGGTCATGCTGAGAAAGTACTTCAACTTCTAGAGCTTCCTTACCGTAAAGTGATTCTATGTACGGGTGACATGGGCTTCGGTTCTGCGAAAACTTACGACTTAGAAGTCTGGGTTCCAGCACAAGAGACATACCGTGAAATTTCTTCTTGTTCAAACATGTGGGATTTCCAAGCGCGTCGTATGCAAGCTCGTTTCCGTCGTAAAGGCGAGAAGAAACCTGAACTTGTACACACACTTAACGGTTCTGGTCTTGCTGTTGGTCGTACTATGGTTGCTATTCTTGAGAACAACCAAGAAGCAGATGGCCGTATTGCTATCCCAACAGTACTTCAACCATACATGGGCGGCGTAACGCACATCGGCTAATGCCAATTTTGGTTAATCAAATTTAGATTAATCTGACTTGTTAGAATATTTAAAAGGCTTTGCTGTAATGGCAAAGCCTTTTTTGTATGCGGACGTTGTTTAAATAGAAGCTACATATATGAGAAGGCAGCCTCGGAAGTATTGTTTGCTTGTTTCCAGGCCAAGTCTGCTTGCTTACATGCCAGAAGCGCCTTTCGGTAATAGTTTTGATAGTTGTTTTGTGTCAGCTCATCAATCGTATAAAGCTGTGTGATCACTTCGTCACATTGCTTGATGATGGTTAGCACTTGTTTTGCACCCATTGAATCAGGCCAAATAACAGAGAGCAATTTTATCGTATTCATACATACGTTCTTGATCATCGGACATCGTTTATGAATATCTAAGTAAGCCACAAGCACCTGTTTGTAGTCTGACTTTGCTAGTTTGATGCCGATATTCTTCTCTTTGAGCCAGTTCATTTTTGCGGTGTTGCGATGTTTCATCTCAGTGCACATCGTTATCTGACTTGAAACCACTGTCTCGCTCGCTGTTTTCACTATCAACATGCTGCAACGGTTTTCCGCAATTTTAAACTCGTTTTCACAGCTCATCCTATCCAATAACCATGCATGGTGATAAATCACAGGGAAGGCATCAAAGTCATTCTTATCGTGCAATGCGGTTAGTATAGTGACTGCTTTTTGATATTGGTTAGCTTCCATCGCGATGTGAGCTGCGATAAGTGCTAAGTCAGTTTGAAGCCCTGATCTTGCCTCGGTAGGGATCTTCGAAATTAAGTAATTGACGTGACCCAAATTCGCTTGCTTATCGATGCCATCTGAGGCGCAATAGAGCAAGAATCGTATATGACTTAGCTTCATATATAGGTTGTCTCGAAAGGTGTCCTTATTGATTTGCACATGGTTTTGGTAGTGGAATAGCGCTGTTTTAGTATCATTAACCGATAAGCATAGATTTGCGATTGCAAGCTCTCTCTCAGAGTTACCTGGTGTTAGTTTACTCGCTAACTTGAAGTGAGCAATGGCTGCCGGAACCTTATTGCTGATCAGGTTTACTTGAGCTGCTTGGTCTCGATACAAAATGCAGGTTGGCGCAGAATTGATCAAACTTTCAATCATCGACTGTGCTTCGCTAAGCTGCCCCAAATTCGCAAGGCTGTTTGCTAATCCTGCTTGAGCCCAATCAAAACTGCCTTCATCTATCGCTTTCCGATAGACATTCTTGGCTTCCTCGTAGAGCTCTAGTTTTGATAGAAAGCTCCCTCGAAATTGCTGGATTGTTGCGAAGTATTCGGGATGAAACGCGGCAAGCCCTTCGCAATGCTCTAGGCCCGCTTGATAGTTATTCTCTCTCTCAGCCTTATAAATGTCTTGTAAAATCAGCTTCTTC
>NZ_JBFRSN010000618.1:0-2425 GCF_041473595.1 Vibrio sp. 10N.222.46.A1 | reverse complement strand
GTTTTAGATACAGTAAAATTACGCTACCCTCAAAAAGTTGCGTACGGCACACTTTAATCACATAGTCTCGTGACGCTTGCCGTGTTAGGTATCTGATAGCTTTGTCGATATACAGCAGTCACAATTTATTTACGACACCACCATTTATTTAAAGCACCTGTTTTTGGTGAGAGGATATGTAGTCAGATCTATATGAGCATCCAACTAGATTTAACCACAGCCACCCCTAGGCAGAATTTCGACTCTGCACAGGGCTATATTACGCTGCAAGACCACCGTGTCATCGATGTCGACGAAAACATTGCAAAAATCTTCGGTTACAGTTGCCGTGAAGCACTTCTCAACAACGTCGATTTTGTCTACTCATTAATACCCAAAGATTATCACGGCTCTGTCCGTGAACGTTACCTTTCTGCGATTAAAGGCCAACTGGGAAAGGGAAAGCTCTATAAAGATATTCCGGTGAATAACCGCCTTCTTTCGCTGTTTAGCCTTGCTCAAGCGGTCAGAGTCAACGACCGCCCCGCTCTTCGTGTAATGATCATAGATATTACCTCAGTTGTTGCTTCAGAGCGTAAACATCAAGAAAAAGATCGTATGTACCGGACTTTACTCAATAGTTCGAAACAGGGCGTGCTCGTCCACCAAAATTTCAAGCCTCTAATGGTTAATCAAGCCTGGGTTGAAATGCAAGGTGCCAAATCGATAGAAGCAGTGCTTGCCATGGACTCAATCATTTCAATTATTCCGCCGGACAGTCGTATCAATGCCATGAGACGCAGCCAGAGTATTCTTGCCGGTGATACACCAAGCTTCAGTTCTGTGGTTGAAAACCAATGCTTTGATGGGAGTAAAAAACACTTCAACATCTACGACAACATCATTAATTGGGAAGGCGAGAAAGCGATTCAAGTGGTGATAGAAGACGTTTCCGACAAGGTGATATTAGAACAAGAGCTATTGCACCGCGCACTTCACGACGATCTAACACAAGTGTTCAGCCGCAGTGCCATTTACGATTGGTTAAAAAAGCCGTTAAAAGAACAAACTGAGATGTCTTGTTTACTGTTGGATATTGATGACTTCAAAAAGATTAATGACCAATTTGGACACAGTGTTGGTGACGAAGTGATTCGCACTCTCGCGAATACCATTAAGAAGCACGTCAAAGCCTTGAACGGCGTGGTTGGCCGCTGGGGAGGTGAAGAGTTTATCGTCTTCTTTCCAAAAAACCGAACGACTCATGGAACCATTCTCAACACGGCATACTCACAAGCAAAAATTGTTGGTCAACGTATTTGCGAAGAATTTCGAACCCATCAATTCTTGGGATTTAATCGCACCAAGTTTCAATCAAGCGTCAGTATTGGCATTACCGACAGCTGCATCGTTCGTACCAACAACTCCCTAGATACGTTGATTCGAGTTACAGACGACGCGCTCTATCGTGCTAAATCCAACGGAAAAAATAGAGTCTCAGTAAACCACGAAGGTGCATGTATAGAGTGTGGCTCGTGAAACAATTGCTAAGCATCAAGAAAAGGTCATTTAAGCCTATAAGTTGACCCAAGATTTTCTTGTTATTTTTAAGTTCTAGTTTACTATGCGCCACCCCAATTTTTTCAGCAAATGCTGCAGGCAAACATGTCCGCCAACGCACTCTATACCGACCTATCCGGTTACTATGATTTAATGTGTGTCGATATTGACTACCAAGCGCAGAGTGACTGCGTTCGTAGGTTACATCAGATTTTTGGAAATGAAGGAAAAACACACCTCGACCTTGGATGTGGCACTGGACCACACGTTCGCCATTTTATTGATTACGGCTATCAAAGTAGTGGCCTTGATCTGAATAAACCAATGCTCGACATTGCTCAAGTTCGTTGCCCTGAAGCTAACTTTTCAGTACAAAACATGAGTAACTTTGAGGTCTCAGAACCGCTCGATCTTATCACTTGTTTCTTGTATTCCATCCATTACAACGACGGTATTGAGAGACTAAAAGAGTGCATTGCAAGCGTGCACCGAGCTTTGAAACACGAAGGTGTCTTCTGCTTCAACGTGGTTGATAAAGAGAAGATAAGCAATGACTTGTTTGTTCGACATACAGCCAACAAAGAGCATGATGACTTTACCTTTCGCTCAGGTTGGTATTACTCCGGCGAAGGTAGCAAGCAAACGTTAAAGCTAAGCATCGAAAAAACGACTGCCGGTGAAACTCAAGTATGGAATGACGAACACCCTATGGTGGCATTCTCGTTTAAGGAATTGATCGAGATATTGAAGCCTTACTTTGAGGTTCATATTTTTGAGCACGATTATGACAAGCTGCTGCCTTGGGATACCAAATCAGGTAATGCTTTGGTCACTTGTGTAAAAATCTAGGTAAGCCAATTCCAAACGAATTAAACCGATACAAGCA
>NZ_JBFRSN010000617.1:0-3205 GCF_041473595.1 Vibrio sp. 10N.222.46.A1 | reverse complement strand
TTTAAGTTTTAAGTTTTAGGTTTAAAGATTAAGCCGTTTCAGCCTCTTTAACTGGAGCTGAGTTACGGATTAGGTGGTCAAATGCACCTAAGCTTGCTTTTGCACCTTCACCCATTGCAATGATGATCTGTTTGTAAGGTACGGTTGTTACGTCACCCGCTGCGAATACACCTTTCATTGATGTTGCGCCATGAGCGTTAATTTCAATTTCACCGCGTGGTGAAAGCTCTACCTTCGAACCCTTCAACCATTCGCTGTTTGGCATCAGGCCGATTTGAACAAAGATACCTGCTAGTTCAATCTGTTTAAGTTCATCGGTGTTGCGGTCTTTGTATTCCAGACCGGTTACGCGGTTGCCATCACCAATCACTTGCGTTGTTTGCGCCATCTTGATGATTTCGATGTTTGGTGTTGCGTTCGCTTTGTCGATAAGCACTTGGTCTGCACGCAGTGTGTCTGCAAATTCAAGTACGGTTACGTGTTCAACGATACCCGCTAAATCAATTGCCGCTTCGATACCTGAGTTACCACCACCGATAACCGCTGTTTTCTTACCTTTGAATAAAGGACCGTCACAGTGTGGGCAGTAAGCGACGCCTTTATTGCGGTAATCTTGCTCACCCGGAACATTCATTTCACGCCAGCGAGCACCGGTACTGGTGATAACCGTGCGAGATCGTAATGTTGCGCCGCTCTCTAGTTCGACGTGGATGTAACCGTCGCCTGTGTCTTCGGCTGCGATGATGTTTGCAGCGCGCTGCTCAGTCATTATCTCAACACCGTACTCTTTTACGTGCTCTTCAAGGCTTGCCACTAATTTAGGACCTGTTGTCGCTTTCACGGAGATAAAGTTCTCAATCGCCATGGTATCCATAACTTGGCCACCGAATCGGTCTGCAACCACACCGGTACGAATGCCTTTACGTGCTGCGTAGATAGCCGCTGAAGATCCTGCAGGGCCGCCACCGACAACCAATACATCAAACGGTGCTTGTTCGTTTAGGTTAGCCGCTTTCTTTTCTGCTGCGCCTGAGTCAACTTTGTTCAGGATCTCAGCCAGAGACATACGGCCTTGACCAAATAGCTCACCGTTAATAAACACGCTGGCGGTAGTTGGTGCTACCGAATCGATAATTTTGTAAACCGCTTGCATAGGTAGGCAAGAGCCGATGAAATTATGAAAGCGGTCACGATCGAACTTGCTTTGCATGTCATCGACAAGGTTCTCTAGCTTAGCTCTTTTTAGATGTAAGCGAACAGAGGTCTTTAGTCGGTCGGCTTGAATGGGCTTCTCTAAGAAGTCTTCCGCACCGCGCTGGATAAGGTCTACAGCAATGTTTACTGAGCCATGTGCCGTCGCGATAATGACGGCGGTTGGTATTTCGTTCGTACTAATCCAATCTAAGACTTCTTCCCCTGGCATGTCGGGCAACTTAAGGTCGAGAATAACAAGCTGTGGAGAGTGCCTTTCAATGAAGGTCTTAGCTTCCACGCCGGTTTCGACGTGGAAGATATCGTAGGGCTCGTCCTTTACGTACTGCTTGTAGAGTACGGCGAGTGAGGTGGAGTCTTCAACTAACAATACCTTAGGGCGCATTGTGTATTCCTTTTGAAACTTTATCCTAACCAATCAATAACATAGTGATATGGAACCATCAATACGAGTCTTGTGTATTTGTTATCTACCGCATGCAATCTTTTAAGGCGCGGTGTGTAGAATTTCCCGCATTGCTACTCATACTGGTTCGCATCTTTATGGGGACTATATTAATAACGACTATGTTGAGTTTTTATCTGAACATCCAAAGTTAACTGAAGCCTGCCTGTTTCCTGTCAAGCAAGGCTTTGATTGAACGCTCTGCGAGTTCTAGTAATTCGTCAACTTGCAGAAATGCCGCATCGTGACTCTGTTCTAGACACTGCTTCTCTAAAGCGCGAGCTAACTCACCCAAAGGGCGATTACCTAATGAGAGTGCGGTGCTGCCAAGAGTATGAACCTCGAACTCAAGTGTTTGAGCGTCGTGCTGAGCGACAGCCTCTTTTATGGCGACCAAGCGTGTTTGTGATTCTTCGACATAATGGTCGATCAAGATCGGGATAATATCCGCACTTGTATCTCGAATCATTTGCTCTAGAACGCTTTCATCAACAAGCTCGCTAACTTCTTGTGAGTTTAGATGTGCAGCTGTGTCTGACGCTAAAGTGGAATTCATCAAACTAAGTCCTTTTGTTGAGCGTAATATCCGTGAGTACTATTAAGTTTTAGTCATTTTCTAGAATAATTTCAACTGCTTGCCTTATAAACAAAGCAATTAATTGCCTTCTCGCCCGAATTGCCACTATGTTTGTGACAAACCTAACGAACTGATTTAAATTTGTTTTCTCTTATGAAATATAAACTTAGGCACCTATTAGCCTGGGTACTAGTAAGCTTAAAGGGGAGAGTGCAGGACAAAGCGAGGCCGATACACATAAAAAAGACCACTGCAGTTACTAACAACAGTGGTCTTAGAGCAGGTTAACTCGCTTGGGCTAAGCTAAGTAGCTATAACCCACATCCCTATAACCCAAATAGCGATAATTTAAACAGCCGTGCTTTAAATATCGAAAAGTAGAACTACGAAGCTTTATCAATCTTTGGCTTTGGGTCGGTTTCTACTTCTTCCTCGCTACTTTCAGAGAAGATATCAGCAACAGCGCTTCTCTCTAGTTCACCTTTTAGGTTACCGTCCTCATCAACAACCGGAAGAGAATAGTCACAAGACATAGTGTCTGGTAGCACTTCTTCAATCACCGCATCAGGCAAAATGGCTGGAACTTCTTCGTATATCTCTTCACTGAAGTCATGCACCGATGAATCTTCAACTGCATCCTGTAGGCTCTCTTGTGTGACTAGACCTTGATAGCCTTCATCCGTTACGTGATAAGCGTAGTCATTTTTCAGCATCTTCATTTGTGCCAAAGCACCTTCAATCGTTTCAGATGTGATTCGATAGAGAGGGGGCTGCATAACGGTTTCAACGGTCAATGCACGAGCACGGTTTACGTCTTTAACGAATGCCTCTACATAGTCATCGGCTGGATTCAGCAGAATCTCATGTGGTGTACCTTGTTGTACCAACTCGCCATCTTTCAAAATTGCGATTCGGTCGCCGAGACGAAGTGCTTCATCCAAATCGTGGGTGATGAAAACAATCGTCTTATG
>NZ_JBFRSN010000616.1:0-668 GCF_041473595.1 Vibrio sp. 10N.222.46.A1 | reverse complement strand
AGTCTATGATGAGGGGCAGTTAGTCGGCATTGCCGTTACAGACATCATGTCTCACTGTACGAGCGCGTTTTATACCTTCTTCGACCCTGATATCGACATTTCCATGGGAACTCTTGGCGTTCTATTCCAGATCCAACATGCCCAGAAAGAACAAAAACAATGGTTATATTTGGGTTATCAAATCGATGAATGCCCTGCGATGAACTATAAAGTACGATTTCAACGTCATCAAAGGCTAGTAAATCAGCGGTGGCGAGGGTAGAATACGCGACAACTTTACATATTTTGATTTTAACGGCACAATCAAGCCGTTGAAAACCGCCAAATTTCGAAAGAGGATTAGATGGCTAAAGAAGACGTAATCGAGATGCAAGGCACTGTCCTTGATACTCTACCAAACACAATGTTCCGTGTTGAGCTTGAAAACGGTCACGTAGTGACAGCACACATCTCTGGTAAAATGCGTAAGAACTACATCCGTATTCTTACTGGTGATAAAGTAACTGTTGAGATGACTCCATACGACCTTTCTAAAGGCCGCATCGTCTTCCGTGCTCGTTAATTTTTAATTACCGAATACGATAAGAAGCGGAGCCCTCAAGGCTCCGTTTTTTATCGCCTGAACTTTTTACCACTCCAACAACACCAACCTAGCATCTAGCATCTAG
>NZ_JBFRSN010000615.1:0-857 GCF_041473595.1 Vibrio sp. 10N.222.46.A1 | reverse complement strand
GATGTACCTTGTGCGTAAACTTCAGTAGAACCTAGCACGTAAGGCATGATCGTTTGACCAGCACCTGTTGAGTAGTCACCGATTTTCTTCACAGAGTAACCGTGAAGTGCCATTGCACGTTGCATATGGTTAGTACAGCTGTGGAACTGACCCGTTTGTCTCCACCCAGTTTGACCTGTGTGAAGCGCCCATGGACCGTAATCTTTCTGTACGCGCTCTAGTTCGCGGTAAACAAGGTCTAGTGCCTCATCCCAAGTCACACGAATAAAACGGTTGTTACCACGCGTGTCTGCGCTGTATTTATGCTTCTTCAACCAATCTAGGCGAACCATTGGGTAACGCACACGTGATGGGCTGTAGATAATACCTTTAATACCTTTCAACATCTCAGTTGGGTGTTGATCGATTTCTAGAGGTTTAATCTCTTGTACTTTACCCGCATAAACGCGAGCTCGGAATGCACCCCAGTGAGAACCAGAGACTTTCCACGCGCCGTCTGTTTCTGCTGCAGACACTGATGCCGACGCCAATAAGCTTGGACCGATAACCGATGCCGCACTTGTAGTCGCGACACCTTTCAGAAAACTTCTTCTTGTAATTGCCATTGTGTTACTCCAATTGACGTCTTATTAGTGATGGCCTTCAGAAAAATCTGATGAGTGCTTCTGTAGATACTTAAGAACAAGTGCTTCTGTATCTGTATCGAAGTTAACGAATGCAATCATACCATCTAACATGCCTACCCAACCGTTAGCGCTGAAGTGAGCTTCATCTGGCTGTGAGTGACACGTTGAACAGTTAGATTGGTACGCTTGACCCGCTGCGTTCCAGATTGGATCGAAGTTATCAACCATAGA
>NZ_JBFRSN010000614.1:0-1114 GCF_041473595.1 Vibrio sp. 10N.222.46.A1 | reverse complement strand
CGTACCAATACGATCGCTGCCATTTAAGAGCTTACTTTATTACTTGGTACTCATGGGAACAGGGACGTAATACTTTCTTGGGCTATATAAGGGGTTAAAGGAACGTTTTTGTGCCCAAGCAGCGGCCAATGAATACCTAGTCTAGAATAAAGAGTTCCTACTCTCTCGTACTGGCCTTATACCTGAAATTACATTCACTCTCGATGGATATCCTATGCCGAGATTAATATTTCCAGCCTTGAAATTGCAAGGCTTTTGGAATAGGGCTGTAACAAGGGTATTCAGTTTGCAGACCATATTCAAAAATAACCGAAGTTGACATTGCAAATGAAGATGAATAATTATATCGAGTAAACCTTTCAGGATTATTCTTCGCCGTCTTTTCAAGCACTGTCCAGATCATATCTTCAAGAAATTCAGGGTGGCGATTCGGATCGAGTGCCATCAAATCACGCATACAGAACCAGTTATTACCTCCTAGCTCTTGTTGGCGGGTAGCATTGCCGAAATATGCTTCTTGTAGTGCTCGCAGATGAGCTTTCAGAATTTTTGATTCCACGGTGTCCGTCTCGTCAATGTGCTGCAAGAAGTAGGGCAGTTTGGTGATGTCTGCCATTGCTCTTTTAGGCATAGCTAACGTTGCTGTGTCATATTGCTCATGTATCTCGCTCAGCAGTTGAGTGAGCTCGGGAGAGTGGGGTTGAGCTTGCACGCTCGCACAGGTAAGCAGCAGTAATGGTAAGACTGTTTTCATGGTCATTCTCCCTCTAGATACCTGATCATAATACCAGTATTTAGGCGGTGCATAAAGTTCTTTTTTATGCACCTAGTTAAGTATTATTCTTTCGAGTTTTGTGTGTATCTTGGCACCGCAGGATAGGCTTGGTCGGAGGTGACGTATTCCGTCCTTTCGGGTCTAGTGATCTCCTTTTCTACCTGCGACTTGACGGTCAGTTCAATCATCGGCTCAGGTTTGATGATGGGTTTCTGCGCTTCCTCTTGTTGAAGTTTTACATCATCGGTAACCCCATCAAAGCGCGCTTGATTAAAGAGTCCGCCCGTTCCCTTGGTATGCAGCATCTCGGTGCGGGTGTGTGCCACGGTATCGACGGTA
>NZ_JBFRSN010000613.1:0-12866 GCF_041473595.1 Vibrio sp. 10N.222.46.A1 | reverse complement strand
GTAATAATCATATATAATCCGTCGTTATTCTGTAAATTTTAATCATTTCGCTGAAATATTGATTCTAGTCGGTTTTTATCACATTTTAAGTGGTATGCTTGCGCTACTTTGATCGCGTTTCTCAACAAAAAAGAGGTATTTTTAGTGCTACAGGGGTTTTCCTGTTGACTAAATGTTATCTAAGAGTAGAGTTGCGCTCAAAAATAAGCAGTGCTTGAGTTTCTAAGGGAGTGACTTGGCAAGACCACAGAACATTACATGGAATGTAGTTTTTCTAAGTCACTGTTAGTTATAGGTTTTAACTAAACCTACAGCTCGATTCTCAAAATGTTGTATTGCTTGTCTATTCATAATCAACATAAAAGAGTATTAACATGCCGATGTCTCTCGGAAACGCTTTTATCAAAAACTTCCTTGGTAAAGCTCCTGATTGGTATAAACTTGCCATCATTTCCTTTTTAATCATCAACCCGTTTGTTTTTTTCCTAGTTGACCCATTCGTTGCGGGCTGGCTATTAGTGGTTGAGTTTATTTTCACTCTAGCTATGGCTCTAAAGTGCTACCCTCTCCAACCCGGTGGCTTATTGGCAATTCAAGCCGTCGCCATTGGCATGACTAAACCAGAAATGGTTTATCATGAGCTACAAGCAAACCTACCAGTATTACTCTTACTAGTATTCATGGTTGCTGGCATCTACTTCATGAAAGAACTACTTCTGTTCATTTTTACGAAGATCCTGCTCGGTATCCAATCCAAAATTCTACTCTCTGTCGCTTTCTGTGTCGCCGCAGCATTCTTGTCTGCCTTCCTAGATGCGCTGACAGTAATCGCCGTAGTCATTAGCGTTGCAGTGGGCTTCTACTCTATCTACCACAAGGTTGCATCAGGTAAGGGCACAACGTCTGCGCACGATCATACTCATGATGAAGAGATCTCTGAGCTAACTCGTGATGACCTTGAAAACTACCGCGCATTCCTACGTTCACTACTTATGCACGCCGGTGTTGGTACTGCTCTGGGTGGTGTAATGACCATGGTAGGTGAACCACAAAACTTAGTAATTGCTAAGCAAGCGGGTTGGGAGTTCGGGGAATTTATTATCCGCATGCTGCCAGTTACACTGCCTGTTTTCTTCTGTGGTATTTTAACTTGTGCACTTGTCGAGAAATTCAAAGTGTTTGGCTACGGTGCAGAGCTGCCAAATAACGTTCGCCAAATCTTAGTTGAATTTGACAACAAAGAACGCGCAAATCGTACAAAACAAGATGTAGCTAAACTATGGGTTCAGAGTGCAATCGCAGTTTGGCTTATTGTTGGCCTTGCGCTTCACGTCGCTGAAGTCGGTTTGATTGGCCTTTCAGTGATCATCTTAGCTACAGCGTTTACAGGTGTAATTGAAGAGCACTCGATGGGTAAAGCTTTTGAAGAAGCACTGCCATTTACCGCACTTCTTGCCGTCTTTTTTGCGGTTGTTGCTGTAATCATCGACCAGGCTCTATTTAAGCCAGTAATCGATGCTGTACTTCACGTTGAAGATAAAGGCGCACAGCTCGCACTCTTCTACGTAGCCAATGGTATCTTGTCGATGGTTTCAGACAACGTATTCGTCGGTACGGTTTACATCAACGAAGTTAAAACAGCTCTGGTTGAAGGCGTCATCACTCGCGACCAATTTGATCTGCTTGCTGTTGCTATCAACACAGGTACCAACCTACCTTCTGTTGCTACGCCAAACGGCCAAGCTGCATTCCTATTCCTATTAACGTCAGCACTTGCTCCGTTAATTCGACTGTCTTACGGCCGCATGGTCATCATGGCTTTGCCATATACTCTCGTATTAGCACTTGTTGGCCTTGCCGGTATTGTGTTCTTCGTAGAACCGATGACAGCATGGTTCTATGATGCAGGTTGGATCATTCACCGTACGGGTGAAGTGGTAGCTCCAGTTATCTCCGGTGGCCACTAACCCGGATTTCTATCGCTAAACACAATAGGTGCATCTAACTAATCAAAAATATTAGTTGATTAGGAAACTTATCCAAGATAAAAAGCTCTGAGTAATCAGGGCTTTTTTATTTTATTGACAGGATTAAATTCGTGAACTTTTTTGCAATGCTCAAAGACTTCTCTAAGGGACGTTTATCTTGGCTTTTACTGCTGGCTTTTATTGTCTTTTTTGAAGCATGTGCTCTTTTCTTTCAGCACGTGATGATGCTTGGCCCTTGCGTAATGTGTATCTACGAGCGCGTTGCTATGCTCGCTATCGGCATCGCAGCAATGATTGGTGCTATTGCCCCGCATAATCCGATTTCACGTTGGCTAGGTCTACTTGGTTGGGGGTTAGGTGCGTATAAAGGGTTGATGCTTGCTTTAGAGCACGTTGACTACCAGTTTAACCCGTCTCCTTTCGCTACCTGTGACCTGTTCGTGACCTTCCCTAGCTGGGCACCTCTAAACCAATGGGCTCCGTGGATGTTTGAGGCCTACGGCGACTGCAGCAAGGTTGTATGGCAGTTCTTAGAACTTTCAATGCCTCAATGGCTAGTGATTATCTTCGCGGGTAACTTGGTTGCTTTCGGTTTTGTAGTGATTTCTCAATTCGTTAAATCGAAGAATGACTAACAATTAGCACATAATGTTCAGAAACGAAAAAGTCGACCACGAGGTCGACTTTTTTATTGCTTAAGCTTTTATCACTTAAAGAGAATCTAATGCTCATTCAAGCTTAATCTATCAACAAGTCTCGATTAGCTGTTTTTACCACAGCACTGTTTAAACTTTTTACCACTTTCACACGGGCAAACATCATTTCGGCCGATGCCCTTAAACGGATTCACACTTTGAGATTTATTTCCGAGCATCGCTTCATCCGCTGCTAGCGCAACTTCTGTCACCATCAAATCGACTTGCCCGACTAGATCATTCAAAGTTGGCGGGGTTTCTAATCCAGCTGCTTTCATTTGCTCGATTGTCTGTTCTTCATCAATCGCCAGCATGAATGTTGTTAACATTGCTTGTAGCATGCGTAATGTGCCATCTGCGATTGACGTTTCCTGCCACTGTTCTTCAATCGTCGGCCAGACCATCATAAAACCTTCAGAAAAATCGGCTAGCTGTTCAGCAAAATTATCTGCATCAAGCACTTCTGTAAGCAAATATTCACTTCGCTGAATGAGGTTATGTTGGCGATTAATTTGCTCGGTGACTTGAGGAACGAAGTCCTGACCAGTTTCAGGAATAGCTATAGGTAACCAAGCCTCTGGATCAAGAGGTTTAGTTGCAAGGTTAGATGCAAATATAGCACCTTCTACAAACTGGGCTGTTACGTCGTTAATTGAGTCAGGAAGACTCAATAATTGATACTTCATATTACTTCACTAGTCGGTCAATTCTGTTGTCTCCATTATACCCACAAGGCTAACAATTAGTAATTATTCGTATAGCTCTATGATTAATTACACCTACCAGTAGCCACGCAAACATTATCTTTAGTTCAATTCAGCAAACTAAACTTATTTCATTTTGAAAATTTAAGTTTGAAGTGTAAAAGAGTCACTGAAATATTTAGTTACATATAGAATACATTATGAAACAACACCAAAATGGTTTTACTTTGATAGAGCTGGTCTCTGTCGTCGTTATTTTAGGCATACTTGCCGTTACCGCAGCTCCTCGCTTTCTAAATTACCAACGCGATAGCCATGAAGCTATAGCTCAAGGTGCTTTTTCTTCTTTTCGAACTGCGGTTAACCTTTACCACTCACAGTGGCTTGTTGATGGAGAGCCTGATTTTAATCAAGATGTCGATTATGGTGAAGGCAGCGTTTATCCTTCATCGACTGGTTTTCCAATCGCTGTTGATCAACTACCGATTAATTCGGGGACTGCAATTAGAGGGAGTGACTGCGCAAGGCTTTGGCGGGCGCTCATGAATACTGACCTCACCGTTAGAGATCACGGTAGCTCAGTATTCCCTTCAGAAGAACCGATCGTTGCTTGGTATACATCAGATCCAAGCTGCTATTACTACTACACTGATGGTTACTCGCTAGGCGAAGATTTACCAAGGCTCAACTACTTCCCTCTAACCGGTGAAATAACTGTTACGTCAGATTCACCTAGCTCATAGTGACAAGCTTTTAACTTGCCCGTACAATCACGCGTCTTAATTTTCGATCCATTCAGTTTCGGTAAAGCAAATGCGAGTAATACTTGGCCCTATGGAGGGCGTTTTAGACCATCTAATGCGTGAAATTCTCACAGAGATCAATGATTACGATCTCTGTGTGACGGAATTTGTGCGCGTAGTTGATCAACTTCTTCCTCCGCATGTTTTTCACCGTATTTGCCCTGAATTGCATCAAGGCTCTCAAACCATGGCTGGTGTTCCAATCCATCTCCAGCTTCTAGGACAACACCCAAATTGGATGGCCGAGAATGCTTTTCAAGCTGCTAGTTTAGGCGCTAAAGGCATTGATCTTAATTTTGGTTGCCCTGCAAAAGCGGTAAACAAAAGTAATGGCGGTGCGTCACTGCTAAAAGAACCAGAACTCATCTATCAAGTGGTGAAGTCTTGTCGAGATGCGGTGCCAGCACACATTCCCGTATCTGCAAAAATTCGATTGGGTTGGGAGCACCCGGAAGAGTGCTTTGAAATTGTCGACGCTATCGAACAAGCAAAGGCAGACGAACTCACTGTGCATGCAAGAACCAAAGTTGGCGGCTATAAAGCCAGCGAAATTAAATGGGATTACATCAATCAAATAAGAGAAAAAACGTCTCTACCTTTGATTGCTAATGGGGAAATCTGGAACTATCAAGATGGTCAAGATTGCATAGAAGCCACTGGCGTCGATTCATTGATGGTTTGCCGTGGCGCTTTCAACATTCCAAATCTTGGCAACGTCGTTAAACACAACCACCCAAAAATGCCGTGGAATAAAGTCATCGAACTTTTGCTACGCTATTCAGAGTTTCAAATAAAAGGGGACAAAGGCATGTACTACCCCAATAGAGTGAAGCAGTGGTTTGTTTATCTAAGTAAAGGCTACCCTGAAGCGAACGAACTATTTAAAGAAATTCGTACTTTCAAGAAAGCGCCACCTATTGTAGAGCGCCTTCAGCGTTATCAAGAGGAACATCGCCAAACTGTGTGAGTTAGTTGCCCTTCTTCTCTAGCATAGAAGTTCAATAGCGTGGTTAAAATACGATACGGTCTTTACCTGTCGTCTTAGCCACGTACAACTTTTCATCCGCGTGTTTGAATATCTCTTCAAAGCTTAGGTTGTTATGCTCAGCTTCAGTAATGCAAACACCACCAGAGACAGTAAAACCATTAGGTACAATGTTAGCTGAGTTCGCACAGACAGCATTTTTAACACGCTCTAATGTCCTCATTAACGTTTCACGATCATCACCTTTTAGATAAACGACAAACTCTTCACCACCAAATCTCGCCACGATATCTTTCTGCCTAACGCTGTTCAGCATTAACTGAGCAACATGGCAAATCACCTCATCTCCCACCTTATGACCATACTGATCATTCACCACTTTGAAATCATCGATATCAAATACGCCAACACCAATAATTGGCTCCTCATTTTGGTTCAGCAACCGAGCTTCAAAACCACGCCGATTATATAAACCAGTCAATGGGTCGAGCATCGCTAAATTCTTCAATCGCTTGTGCTCTTGCTTGGTATAAAACCGCCACAACCATAGTGCTGAGATAAAGTACAAAGCTAACAAAATCAGTAATTGAACCCGCTCCAGTTCCAGCAAATGTAAAAAATGCTCACTCTTTCCTTCTTCAATAGTCAGGTATAACTCAGTATTAATTCCATCGACGTACAAAGGTCGTGAATAGGTAAAGTCCAACAGCCCATATTTGTTTACTCCTCTTGCGCTCGTCACCTTGTATCCATGAACGGGATTAGAGACGAGATTAGAGACGTAACCATCAACACCGAGTACTCCTTTAAACTCACCATCAACATAGATACCTTTGGTTAAGGTCACTACCTTCTTCCCTGTTAGGTAGTCATCGTATTGGCCGGTATACACCACTTGATCTTGACCCTGAGCTAAGCCAAAACGAATCGTATTCACCCAATAAGGGCGACTATTGACGACTGAATCAAAGGTGTCACCTTTAATGTAACGGGCGAAATCGGAAGGCGACGATATAATAAATTTATCTTTGGAGATAAAGTAAATCGCAGAGATGGTATCAATGGTATTCGCAAAGTAAGCCATGGTGGGTGCGATAAACATGCGCCTACCAGCTTCTAAATGAAGATCCGACTTTAGATCGCACATCTCACTTGGGCCAGAGAACATAAAATCAAATCTAGGGGCAGCTTGCTCTTCACTAATGAAGTAACACGTATCACCTTCGACCTTTTGCTCATGTGAGAATACGTAGGCATCCCCATGCAGCGGATAAAGTGCGGTAATATTATATTCAAGAGCATTAATAATCTGTGTAAGCTCCGCTAAAGAGCGTGTCACGCCTTGGTTTTCAATTCCATACTGCTTTTCTGACTCTTCCGCTGAATCAACAAGTAACAAGCTAAAAACCACTAAAAAGCTGGCGGTCAGACTTAAGAAAGCCTTTTTAAAATCGACGGTATGGGGATTAATCAAAGCATGTAAGTCATCGTTGAAAATTTAGCGCACATTGTACCCACAAGTGAGAACATCGCAACAAGAGTATAAAACAACATGCTTACAGTAACGTTTAAGGAGTGAGATAGCAGATGTAAAATAACGCCTAAACATAGAAGTAAAGGCGTTGATAGGTTCAATCATGGATAGCTTTAAGCCTTGGTAAGAACGTCGCTCACCAATATTGAAACCAGCGCGGCTACCGTCTTACTTAGCGAAATTCACAATTGGGAAGCACGGGAAAAAACCATTGTCAGCACAGTTGATCAGGCCAATCTGTACACCTTCAATTTTATTGGTTTTGTTGAAGATACCAACCTGAACCGTCGACACCTCTGAAAGGTTCGCAGCGCCAACATCCACCATAGTGTTCCCTTCAGAATAGTTTACGAAACTCACGTTCGCGCCTTTTACATCATTAGTAATGTTAACAGCACCTAGGTTAACACCTGTTGTTTTACCTGTGTTCCAGTTAAAGAAACCTAGTGAAGCACCTGTCATTTCTTGGTTTACTTTTGATGCACCAAAAATACCAAGGTTCACACCTGTTGTGGTTTGCGTCTCAGACATACCAACAACTGCAAGGTCGACACCTTTAAGGTCATTGACTTGCCCGTGAAGCAGAGCCAGACGTACACCGCCAACCGCATCTGAATCCGGAGCGTTGAAACCATTGATCGTTGAAAACATAACAGGCGAAGAAGCAAATGCTGCCGGTGCCATTACCGCTGCAGATACAGCAAGTACTGAAAGTAATTTTTTCATTGGGGAGTCTCCACTGACTTATTGTTGACTTGATTAATCTATATTCAATCAAGTATTTATTGTCCTTCACTCAACAGCTATCCATGTTAAATCAATGTCATAACTGTACCATTGAATATAAGACCCAAAATCATAAAGAGCAATATTGAGCGGAGGATATCATGAGAGGCAAGAGTAACCATCGGCAGTCAGGTTTCTATAAGTAGACGATAAAGATTCCCTATCACGCTCGTGCCTCGCTGTCGGGAGTGACGATTTCAAAGCATAAAAAAACGGAGACCGAAGTCTCCGTTTTCTAAAGCTTATGTATGACTTTCTCTGTTACGAGAAAGGGGGATGATTACATCATGCCGCCCATGCCCCCCATACCGCCCATGCCACCCATATCAGGCATTGCAGGGCCAGAATCTTGTGGCTTATCAGTGATCATCGCTTCTGTTGTGATCATAAGACCAGCAACGGATGCTGCGAACTGAAGTGCAGAACGAGTTACCTTAGTTGGATCTAGGATACCCATTGTAATCATGTCGCCGTATTCGCCAGTAGCCGCGTTGTAACCGTAGTTACCTTCGCCAGCACGAACATTGTTAGCAACAACAGACTCTTCATCACCTGCGTTCTTAGTGATTTGACGAATAGGCGCTTCCATTGCACGTAGTGCAACACGGATACCTACGTTTTGCTCTTCGTTGTCGCCTTCAAGGCCAGCAACTTTAGATGCAGCGCGGATAAGTGCAACACCACCACCAGCAACCACACCTTCTTCAACAGCAGCGCGAGTTGCGTGAAGTGCATCTTCTACGCGGTCTTTCTTCTCTTTCATCTCAACTTCAGTTGCAGCGCCTACTTTGATTACTGCAACACCGCCAGCTAGCTTAGCTACGCGCTCTTGAAGTTTTTCTTTATCGTAGTCAGACGTTGCATCTTCGATTTGTTGACGAATTTGAGAAACGCGACCTTTGATCATCACTTCATCGCCCGCACCATCAATGATAGTTGAGTTTTCTTTGGTGATAGTAATGCGCTTAGCTTGACCTAGGTCTTCTAGCGTTACTTTTTCAAGGTCTAGGCCAATCTCTTCAGAGATAACCGTGCCGCCCGTTAGGATTGCGATGTCTTGCAGCATAGATTTACGACGGTCGCCGAAACCAGGTGCTTTAACTGCAGCCACTTTAACGATGCCGCGCATGTTGTTCACAACAAGAGTTGCTAGTGCTTCGCCTTCTACATCTTCAGCGATGATAAGAAGTGGACGAGATGCCTTAGCAACTGCTTCTAGAGTCGGAAGAAGTTCACGGATGTTCGACACTTTCTTGTCGATTAGAAGAATGAATGGGCTTTCAAGATCAACAGAACCGGCTTCTTGGTTGTTGATGAAGTAAGGAGATAGGTAACCGCGGTCGAACTGCATACCTTCAACTACGTCTAGCTCGTCTTGCAGAGCCTGACCTTCTTCAACCGTGATAACGCCATCACGACCTACTTTTTCCATCGCTTCAGCAATGATGTTACCCACTGTCGAATCAGAGTTCGCAGAGATAGTACCTACTTGCGCGATAGCTTTCGTGTCTGAACAAGGAACAGAAAGGTTCTTCAGCTCTTCAACAGCTGCGATAACCGCTTTGTCGATGCCGCGCTTAAGATCCATTGGGTTCATGCCAGCAGCAACGGCTTTTAGGCCTTCAGCAATAATAGACTGAGCCAATACTGTTGCTGTCGTTGTTCCATCGCCCGCCGCGTCATTCGCTTGCGAAGCCACTTCTTTAACCATTTGTGCGCCCATGTTTTGGAACTTGTCTTCAAGTTCGATTTCACGTGCAACTGAAACACCATCTTTCGTGATCGTTGGTGCGCCAAATGATTTGTCTAGAACAACGTTACGGCCTTTAGGACCTAGCGTTACTTTTACTGCGTCAGCCAGAACGTTTACACCTTCTAGCATTTTAATACGTGCGTCGTTACCAAATTTAACGTCTTTAGCAGCCATCTTAATTTCCTTTAAAATTCTTTATTCAGTCAGTTCAGTTTGATGGGTCGGATTACTCAACGATCGCCATGATGTCGTTTTCAGACATGATCAGAACTTCTTTGCCGTCGATCTTTTCAGTTTTAGTGCCGTAGCCTTCAGAGAAGATAACGGTATCGCCAACTTTAACGTCCAATGGTTGTACTGAACCATTTTCTAGAATGCGGCCTTTACCAACAGCTAGAATAGTACCGCGCGTTGATTTTTCAGCGGCAGAACCTGTTAGAACGATGCCACCAGCAGATTTAGATTCAACTTCTTGGCGCTCAACGATAACTCGGTCGTGTAGAGGACGGATATTCATCGGTCGTATCTCCTGATAATTTCCATTTAATATGATAGTTGCCACGATTGGCATGGGGTTAAAGAGTATGTTGGGGCGATGTGGAAGAACCCAAGGGGGGAAAGAAAAAATTGTGATCGAAAGAGCAGATTCTCACCCCTCATCTTTCCTTGCTTTTCGTTTACTCGTATCCCACATCTGTTTATCCTACGGTTTTAGTTCCAACGGCGTTTTACATGCAAGATAAGCATGGGCTTCTCACGGCCCCGATAGCACAGACTCTACGCACCATGACCATACCGACTATCTTCGGCATGGTGGCGATCTTGATGTTTAACCTTGTCGATACTTTCTTTATCTCATTGCTCGGCACACAAGCACTCGCAGCGGTGAGCTTTACCTTCCCAGTCACCTTCGCCATAAACTGCATTACCATGGGCATAGGCATTGGCTTGTCGACATGTATTGGAAGATTACTTGGCCAAGGTTGCGCGCAAAATGCAGCTCGCTTTACTTGTCACGGTTTATTACTTGCGGTGCTTCTTGTTGGTTTTGCATCAACTCTGGGGCTTGTAACACTTGAACCCATGTTTGCCTTATTGGGGGCAGAACCCGAGTTACTGCCACTGATATCCGAGTACATGTCGGTTTGGTATTTAGCGATACCGCTGCTTGTTATTCCTATGGCAGGCAACAGCGCAATACGAGCCAGTGGCGACACCAAAACACCCGCCAAGATTATGATGCTGGCCGGCCTTATTAACGGCATTCTCGACCCGCTGCTGATCTTCGGTTACGGTCCTTTCCCAGAGCTAGGGATTCAGGGCGCAGCCATTGCCAGTGGCTTCAGTTGGTTTGGTGCGTTATGTGGTTCACTGTATGTGTTATCCATACGAGCAAAACTGCTTGCTCCGCCCAAACTAAAAAGCATCATCGATGACTGGAAACAGATCTTAACCATCGGCACACCCGCTGCTCTTTCTAATGCTCTGAACCCACTTGCTGGCGCCATAATCATGATGATGTTAGCCAAACAAGGAACAGAAGCAGTGGCAGCTTACGGAGCTGCCCAGCGTATTGAATCAATTTTGATCATCGTGTTGATGTCTTTAACTTCTGCCCTCACGCCTTTCATGGCACAGAACTTTGGCGCTGATAATCCACAGCGTAGTTTCAAAGCTCTGTTCTTAAGCATGCGCTTTGCGGTGATGTTCCAAGGTTTGATTTTCTTAATGATGGTGCCATTGAGCATCCCTTTAGCCGCCCTATTTTCTCAAGAAGAGTCTGTGCGAGGCATCTTGTGGCATTACTTGTTAGTTGTCCCCTTTAGCTATGGATTCCAAGGCATTGTAATGATGCTGCTCAGCGCGATGAATGCCATGCATCAACCACTCAAAGCCTTTCAATGGAGCTTCATGCGCCTGTTCGTATTTACATTGCCGTTTGCTTGGATAGGCAGCCAAATTGATGGCGTCGAAGGGTTGTTTATCGGCTTAGCATTAGGGAACATCATGGGGGGTATTTCAGGGTATTTGTTTGCGCTTCGTGTGAGAGCTCAAGCTAGCAAATAACTCTCTGTTATTGCCTACAGCGAGGGACGAGCGTGATAGGGAATCTCTCTTTATGTATGACAAGCTATACTAAACATAAGATTCCAGATATTTCGTTCCTCAATTCTGGAATGACGGGATAAGAAGGTAACGAGTAAACGATAATCTATTCCTCAAACTCCAGATACAAAAAAACGGCTACACTCACGCGCAGCCGTTCTAGTATTCAATGAAAGTTAAAACTATTTATCTAAAACAGTAACTACTTAACGATCACGTCACCTGACATTTCAACTGGGATATCAATACCAGACAGAGAAAGCATCGTTGGTGCAAGATCAGACAGTTTACCGCCTTCTTTGAACTCAACGTCTTTAACCAAATCAGCAACGTCCACTAGCTCTAGTGGGTTACGTAGATCTGGCTTATCAGAACCGAAACGACGAATCGCTTCAGAGAAAGGCATTACTGGGAATTGACCTAGTTCAACATCTAGAAGTTCTTTCCACATATCGTGAACAAGCTTCTCAGTCACGTTACGCACTTCTTGAGAAGTCATGAAAGATGTTTCGATATCGATTTGAGTAAATTCAGGCTGACGGTCAGCACGTAAATCTTCATCACGGAAACATTTAACGATTTGGTAGTAACGGTCAAAACCAGACATCATCAGCAGTTGCTTGAACAGCTGAGGAGATTGAGGAAGTGCGTAGAAGCTACCTTTGTGAACACGGCTTGGTACCAGGTAGTCACGAGCGCCTTCAGGTGTCGCTTTCGTTAGTACTGGCGTTTCGATGTCTAGGAATAGGTTCTCGTCTAAGAAACGACGAACGAAGCTAGAAGCACGTGCACGAAGCTTGATACGGTCGCTCATTTCTGGGCGACGAAGATCGATGTAACGGTACTTAAGACGCTGCTCTTCAGAGTTCGTTTGGTTGAAGTCTAGTGGAAGCGCTTCTGAACGGTTGATGATCTCAAGGCCAGTTGCGTAAAGCTCAACTTCACCCGTCGCCATATCTTTATTTACTTGGCTGTCCGGACGAACGCGTACTTCACCAGTAAACTTGATACAGAATTCATTACGCAGTTGGTTAGCGATCAGGAAGATATCTTTCATATCTGGATCGACAACAACCTGAACGACGCCTTCACGATCTCGCATATCGATAAAGATAAGACCGCCTAAATCACGGCGACGGTTTACCCAGCCGCACAATTCTACAGTTTGTCCCGCCAGGGACTTGTTCAGGTTACCACAGTAATGGGTACGCATAATGAATTTCCCAATCTCTTAATTATTTACTAATTTCCAAGCTGTCAGTGGTCATTCCACACAACAGAGCAAAGGAACATTTATACGCGGAAACTCGCTTAAAATCGACCTTCCACATTCGAATTTATTGTGTTTTATCTGGCTTTGCTGCTTTTTAGCCCATCAAGTGCGCAAAGATTCATCAAAACCGAAAAAATTGCGATAATTATATCTCGAAAGTACCTTAATCAGCAAAACTCTCGTAAAGTAGATTTTAGGGCGCGTTGACCTTTCGTGGTTAAATTTTGTTCGAGATAAAA
>NZ_JBFRSN010000612.1:0-3855 GCF_041473595.1 Vibrio sp. 10N.222.46.A1 | reverse complement strand
AATCGCTGTGTTACTCAATATTCTTTGGTATTTCGGTGGCGTGTTCAGTATTGCTTGGCCATTCGCTGGGCCGTGATGAATTTGATGATGCTATGAGCATGGGTCTAACATTCATTAAAGCCGTCGTTGGCTTTGGCGCTGTCGTTGGCATGCTACTGTTTATGGGTAAAGAGCATGTTCTATCATGGTTAAACCTTTCTACAGATGCATTGTACCCGCTTGCTTCGCCAGCAATGATGATCATGTGTTTTGCAGTGGTGATTCGTATGCTCAACATGGTGATCATTAACGGTATTATTCGTGCTGGTGGTGATAACGCTTTTTGCCTTCGCATGGATTTCATCGCGATGTGGATGGTGGGCATTCCAGTGTGTGTTTATGGCGCGTTTGTCGCTGGATGGGATTTCAAATACATCTATGGCCTGATGTTGGTAGAAGAAGTGGTGAAACTGGCAATATGCTCGCACCGCTACTTGAGCCGACGCTGGATCAACAATCTCACAGTGACCTACGACGAGCCTCAAGCGGTGTAGCTTTATACATAAAGTATTCTTTCTACAAGACTGCCTTCTGATAATGCAGTTAGCAGAAACACAAAAGGTCTGAGCAATCAGACCTTTTTCGTTTCTTCTGCGACCACTTTAAAGCACTAGTTACTTCTTGTTCATTCGGATATGGCGATTAGACACATTCGGCAGTGGCTTCTCTGGCACTTTATGTTTCTCATGAATCAAATGCCTGATCGCTAAAATCGGATGCTTAAGTAGCATTCTTGGCCCTGCATAGCGCATCACTAAACGCATCTGCTCTTTAGGATCAGGCTTATAACAATGAATCGGACACTTGTTACAGGTCGGCTTTGCTTCGCCATAAGGGCATCTATCAAGTCGTGTCTCTGCATAACGCAACAGTTGCTCACACTCTTCACATAACGCGTTATTCTGACGAACCGCACCGTGGTGATCTTTACAGTAGATGTGCACCATCGCAATAACGGTTTTGTACTCCGTTGCGAGTTCGCCTTGTAGAATGTTGTTATGTTGGAACATGATTAATTACCTAATGAGAGACCGTACAGGTTGAGTTCTAGATCTAAAATGATTATCCTCCACCGCATAAACTAAATACAAGGCTATGCAGCAATGAACCGTAAGAAAAAAATCAATCAAATTCTAAAGAAAAGACAGAAACAGGCGAATTCTAAACTGCATGGTAGCAACAAGCCTCGCTATATTTCTAAAGCTGATCGCGCAAAAATGGAAGCTGAAGAACAAGCGAAAGCCGCTCTAGAGCAAGCTGAGGGTTCAGTAGAGACAGCGGTTGAAGCAGAAGAAGCTGGTATTGAAACTAAAGAAAAAAAAGCTGCAGAGTAAACTTTTGACTCACGAGATACTCTTGCTCAGCGCTCAGATCAGAGCCTGTAGACAAGAACATAAAAAGCAGCCTCTATTTGGGCTGCTTTTTTGATCCTACCGTATTAACCTAGCGACTTAGCTATTCAATTAACCTTTGAATGGTTTAACTTCCCAACGTGCGAACGGCACTTTTGCATTAATCCCTGCTCTTCCCCAGCGGTCTACCGAGTCAACTACAAGAATTCGCTCATTAGGCACCAGCGACTTAATCAAAGTCGTCGGCTTTTTCGCTGTCACTAACCATAGCGCGTCATCTTCAGAAAACATCGCTTTGAGTTTGGCCTTGTCTTGTTCTGTCCATTCCAGTTCAGCTTTGAACATACGTGCTTCAACAAACAGTTGGCTACCAGAAGCAAAATCTTCCAAGCTTTCTGAAAGTAACAATACTGAATCTACGTCGTTATCCAATAATACCGCTTGTTGCTTGTTAATCAGTTCACGCACATCCAACATCACACGTTGTAGGTTGCTATCAATCGTCTCTGCTTGCGCTGGCCACAACAACTTAAAGTCGTCAGCCACGATAGCAGCCATGCGCGTTAGGTTGGTTGGATTTAACCAAGCATACTTAGACACTTCACCACTTGATAGCGTCAACGCGGCAACACCTTGTGCTCGCGGTGTAATAGCTTGAGCGGCATCCACCTCAACCAAGCGGATATTGCCTTGCCTTGCGTATACAAATGTAGGATCCGCTTGCCAAATAGATGACAGCGTTAACGCAACGGTCGCCTTCTCTCCTGACTTAAGCACCTTGCTTTCACCCTTAGTGCCAAACCAGTTAAGTAAGCGATCAATGCCGTAACGTTTTGGTGGTAGGTATTCAGTGGTAATGTCAGTGCCTTTGGTTAGCTCTGTTGCCAATGCATAAGTCACAGGTGTGCTCGTTAAGATATCTTCTGCATTAGCGTTCAGTGACACCACAGATCCAGCCATTAACACACTACCAAGTACACCCACTTGAGCCGCTGTTTTTACTGAGCTTGAAATACGATTCATCAAAGGAGTCATGGTTATGCCTTTCTTATAATTCGGTATAGCGTTGCCGCTAGGAAAAACGTTGCAGAAACGATGATTATTGAAGCGCCTGACGGCACAGGCAGTTTAAGTTCCATCGGTAATACCGTTCCGACTAAACATGCAATAGTTGCCAGCAACGCAGAAAGCAAAACAAAGCTCCCCATGCGTTTAGTCAACAATCGCGCCGTAGCACCCGGAATCAATAATAACGCACCAACCAAAACAGCACCCACGATCTTCACCGCAGCAATCGTCACCAAAGTAATCATCATCACAAACAGGTAGTCATAGAAGCTGGTGTTATAGCCGCGCACCTTGGCAATATCCGGGCTAATACAAGTGAGAAGAATACGGTTGAACGTCGGTATCAAGAGCAAAATGATGAGCGCGCAGCTGCCTGCGAGAATTGCTAAATCTTGGTCTGTTACCGTCAGAATCGAACCAAATAACACGTTCTCAAGCATGTGGATATTGATCTTACGCGCCACGTACATCAGCAATGCCGCACCTACTGCCAATGCTAGCGCTAGAAACACACCAACTAAGGTGTCGTATGGCACGTTGGTTCTGTTTCTTACAAAGTGAAGAAGCAAAGCAAAGATCATACAGAAGCTAAACAGACCAATAATTGGGTTTTCTGGTGGCTCGCCAAGCAAAACACCAATGGCAATACCGGTTAATGCAGCATGACCTACCGCTTCAGAGAAGAATGCCAAGCGTTTAGCAATCACCAAAGTACCAAGGCCACCTAATAACGGGCCAAGTAACAATGCGGCAACCAGTGCATTTACCATAAACGCATACATGAAGCTGTCTGATAACCAACCCGCTTCAACGCCACTAGTGGCAAGTTGTCGTAACCACTCCATTACGCAACCTCCTTCGATTTGGTGATGGCAGATCCACTGCTATAGTGCTGGAACAGACTCTCGATTTTAGTCGGGTGTAGTACTTGTTCATGTGGACCACTATCCACCAAGAATCGATTCACAACATGTACATTCGCTTCAAGACGACGTACTGCGGTTACATCATGGTGAACAGCAAGAATGGTACGCCCTTCATTAACGCATTCACGAACTAGCGATTCTAAATAACGAACGCCTTGTTCATCCATGCCAGTCGTTGGTTCATCCAACACCAACAAACTTGGGTTATCCAATAATGCTTGTGCAAACAACACGCGTTGCTGCTCGCCACCCGACAATTGACCCATACGGCGGTCGCTACGAGTCGCCATTCCCACACGGTCGAGTTGCGCTAATGCAAGATCCAATTGCTTAGACTTACGACGCCAAAACAGCGGAATTCGAGTTTGGTTAAGCAGGACGAAATCCATTACCGTCAGAGGTAAGCTCGATTCGAAGGTCGCTTTTTGAGGAACGTAACCAATGCTTGGCTTTTCTGGCCAATGAATATT
>NZ_JBFRSN010000611.1:0-751 GCF_041473595.1 Vibrio sp. 10N.222.46.A1 | reverse complement strand
GTTAGTTTGTTCTGCAATCTCGCCAATAACCTGTAACACACCATCTATCTTTTTAGACTGGTCGTGGAGTGAATTCATGTGTTGACTTGTGGTCACCACATTCTGTTCTAAAGAGCCAATAGATTGCGTCGACTTTTGCACAAGGTTTTGAGCATTATGAGCGTCATTGTTAGCTTCATTCGTTGCACTAGCCACTTGATGAGCACTTTGTGCCACTTCGTTTGCTGTACTACTCATCTCAGTAACAGCTGTCACCACCTGCTCTGTCTCGTGGTTGTGCTCTTGAAGTTGATTACTTAGGTGAACCGTTTGGCTACTTATTTGGTCAGTGGCCGTCGTAACATTATTTGTAGCTTTCGAAACATCAGTAATAATATTGTGGAGCTTGCCGATAAACTGGTTAAATGCTTTACCTAATTGTCCAATTTCATCTGTACCCGACACATTAATTCGATGGGTAAGATCACCTTCACCATTTGCAATGTCGATAAAGGTGTTAAGCATGTCTTTGATTGGGGCAATCATGCGCGAAGCGACATAAGACATGATCAGACAAGTTAGGGCTACTAATGCAAGCGCAGTAATGACAATTGTTGAAATTTGCGTTTCCATACGCTCACTGGCTTCTTGACGGTAAACCTCTGTAGCCTTAGCAATGTCATCAATATACAGACCCGTTCCTAAGAACCAACCTGTTCCAGAAATAGGAGCAGCGTACGCAATTTTTGGTTGAGGGACAGACGATCCAGGC
>NZ_JBFRSN010000610.1:0-1380 GCF_041473595.1 Vibrio sp. 10N.222.46.A1 | reverse complement strand
GTATTGTGTGAGAGCGCAATGCGCTGAACCCGTAACGGGATCTTCGTTAACACCCACCCACGGCGCAAAATAGCGCGAAACAAAATCAAGCTCAGAGTTCAACGACAATGCTGTCACAACAACGCCTCGACCTTTAATACGCTTTAGAGCATCAAAGTTTGGTGATAAATCTAATAAAACTTGTTCGCTGACAACCTCAATAAACTGCTTGGTATCGAACTCACTGTATGACACGACTTGGGCTTCACACAGCCCTAAATATTCAAGCAAATCTTTATTAGCATCCAATCCAAGATCAAGCACAGTACTTGGGAAGTCAAGCTCGATTGTGGAGTCACAAACTGTGGCAGATAGCTCCCCTGAAAGCGTATCAAACGTCACAACCTCACCCACATTGACTAACCCTCTTTCCTTCATCACATGCGCTGTTGCCAACGTACCGTGACCGCATAATTTGACTTCAACTTCTGGTGTGAACCATTTCAACGTCATCGTATTGAGGGCTAAGAATGCCGTTTCTGATACTGCCATCTCTTCAGCAATCGAATACATCAACGACTCTTCTAAAGGTTCTTGTGAAATACAAACCCCTGCAGGGTTTCCTTTAAAAGCTTGAGTTGTGAACGAATCCACTTGATATATCTCTAAATTCACAATGGCTCCTAGCGCTGATATTGAATAGACATTGCAGCCTACAATAAGCACAAACACCCCGTGCTACAAGTGTTCAACAGCAACATTATTAATACTTATTTAAGAACTAAGGAATGATAAACAAGCAGTTATGGAAAGAATTGGTGGATTAAGCTGAGGGTTTTACATCGGGCAGATAAGAGATAAAACGTATCAGCCCTGGTAGGAAACAAGCACACATTCGCGGCACATAGGCATTGTATCGTGCCACAAACGTGAGGTTACTCAGCAATGGTAACTTTATTGAATCTACTGACGTACCAGAGCAGATTTCACAATGGTCAAGCCAAGCAGACCCAACATAACTCCTGTCACTTTATCAATATAGTAAGCAACACGTGTAAACTCTCGTCGAACTTTAGGTGCAGATAAAAGGAAGATAATCGCGGCATCCCACACAAACACAACCACTGTCATCCAAATGCCTAACCCTAATTTAAACATGAAACCCACCTCATTATTCAGTACAACCGTGAATAAGCTCAAATAGAACAAAAGGTTTTTAGGATTAAGGATTCCCGATAGAAAACCCGTAACAAATTCTTTAAGAAAAGTGGTTTGAATGGAGACACCTTCTTCGACAACATCGATATTACTGTAATTACATTTTTTCGCTCTTATCGCTTGAACTGCAAGGTACACCAGAAACAAACCGCCAATAATTTTTAAAGCGATCATCACTGAAAC
>NZ_JBFRSN010000609.1:0-2517 GCF_041473595.1 Vibrio sp. 10N.222.46.A1 | reverse complement strand
ACAAGGTTATCTACAAAGCTATGTAATCCCGCGGGATTACATTCGCTTCGTTAAAGTTTTTAAGCCTCGATTATCGAGGCTTTTTTGTATCTGGAGGATCATGTTAATCTCAATCCTCAATCCTAAACTCGACCCCATACTCATATTCGAACCTAGCCCCAGAAACCTTATTTCCAATCGGCAGGCCCCTTCCGTTATTCACCAGTCTTTCGCGTGTCCCATGTTTCGAATCAGTAGGCACCAAAGTAGGACGTCTAATTCTCTGAAACTTTGATTTATATGGATAAATGCATTTAAGTGCGTATTTGATGTGTGGCGAGAATAGAGCTTCCTCACGAAATGGAAATCAATTGTTAATGCAGTTTCACTATAACTACTTAGGTATTTATCAATACTAATTACCCTAATGAATCTCCCAGAGCCTTTAAAATCGACATCGCTAAATTATCTCCTACGTAGTTCTACGTAATCCTTTGGTCTAATACGCAGTTTATGTGAGTCCGTCGTGCGTGCTCTCCCTGATATCTTGTTGCTACATCACGGTGCACTCTTATGTTGAATCATAAAAAATGCTCATAGAAAGAGTGTTAACCCAACAAAGGACGTGAATATGAGTCTCATTTCTAACTCCCTCACACGAGTTTTTAAAAACGTTGCAGTTACTGCAGCGGCTTGTTTAGCTTTGGTCGCTACTGGTGCAACTGCTGCTGATAAGGTTTATCGCTTGAAGCTTGCTGAAACATGGGGACCAAACTTCCCTGTATTCGGTGACGCGACGAAGAACATGGCTGCGATGGCTGAGAAAATGTCGAACGGTCGACTGCAAATCAGAATCGATTCTGCGAACAAACACAAAGCACCGCTTGGCGTTTTTGACATGGTTAAGTCTGGTCAATACGACATGGGGCACTCAGGCTCTTACTACTGGAAAGGTAAAGTTCCAAACACGCTTTACTTCACTTCTATGCCTTTCGGTATGACGCCAGCTGAACAATATGCGTGGTTCTATCACGGTGGTGGTATGGAGTTGATGGAGCAGGTTTACTCTCCACATAATCTGATGTCGTTCCCAGGTGGTAATACGGATATCCAGATGGGGGGTTGGTTTCAAAAAGAGATCAACAGTGTGGAAGACCTACAAGGTCTGAAAATGCGTATCCCTGGCTTTGCTGGTGAGATTCTAGCGGAGCTAGGCGCTAAACCTACCAATATTGCCCCAGGTGAGCTTTACACATCTCTAGAGCGTCGCACAATCGATGCACTAGAGTGGGTAGGTCCATCACTTGATCTGCGTATGGGCTTCCACAAGATCGCGCCTTACTACTACACAGGTTGGCATGAGCCGGGTTCAGAGCTTCAATTCCTAGTGAACAAGCGTACATGGAACAAGCTTCCTGAAGACCTACAAGAAATCTTGCGTGTTGCAATGCGTACAGCGGCTTACGACATGTACACACAAGCAACGCACGAAAGTGGCAAGAACTGGGTTTCAATGAAAACAGAATACCCAGACGTACAAGTTAAAGATTTCCCACCAGAGGTTATGTCTGCACTGAAAGAAGCGAACGATCGCCTACTTGCTAAGCACGCTGAGAAAGATGCATTGGCAAAAGAGATTCAAGCTTCACAAGCAAGCTACCTAGAGCAAGTACGTTCATGGACGGATATTTCACACAGAGCTTATTTAAATAGCCAAGCGAAATAATCGACAGTTTTTGAACTGAAGCTAAATGAACCCAAAGCTATTCTTGTTAGGTAACTAAGAGTGACTAAGCGGCGGGTTCATTTTAACCATAATAATTAAGCAGGATAAATCCTGTAATACGCCCAAGAACCCTTTCTACGTCGTGCCTATTGCTAGCTATAAACTGAATCGTTTTTAGTTTGGGTTAGTTGTGCTGCGCGATGTCTTTTCAAATTCCATGGAGTCGGGAATGCGAAGTCTAATTTATATTGAACGCCTGTTTAATCGTATCGGTGATGCACTGGGATGGCTTTCCAGTATGTTGTTTATTCTACTTATCGCTAACGTTGTGTATGACGTTGTCATGAGATATGCCTTCAATGATGTCTCAATCGCTTTCCAAGAGATGGAATGGCACCTTTTCTCAGCCGTTTTTCTATTAGGTGTTCCTTATGCCATCAAGGCTGGTGGTCATGTTCGAGTAGACGTGTTCTACGAACAATTGAGCTTTAAAGCGCAAGCCATTATTGACCTGCTAGGCACACTGATCTTTCTGATGCCTTTCTGTTTGCTGGTTGCTTGGTTTGGTATTGATGTTGCCAAAGAGAGTTATAACCTCGGCGAAACCTCAGGTGACCCGGGTGGCCTGCCATATCGATGGATCATCAAAGCCATGATTCCACTGTCATTTTTCTTGATGGCACTCAGCGGAGTCGGTTTGATCCTGCACTCGTTGAACAAAATTTTTAATCCCCATCTCATCCATGCAAATAACACGCATGCAAACAATATTCATACAAAGAATAAGTAGAGGCTGAACATGATTGGAATAG
>NZ_JBFRSN010000608.1:0-1306 GCF_041473595.1 Vibrio sp. 10N.222.46.A1 | reverse complement strand
CGACCGCTTGCGGTCGAGCCTTTGGCTCAACCTCTTTTAGCGCAGAAACCCAAGCGTACACAGCAATCACGAGGTAAAAAAAATGCCTCTAGGATAAGAGGCATTTCAGAAAACATATTTGTACATTAAGCGGTGATATGACTGCCAACCCAAAACGCGGCACCGGCTACCGTCGCAATCATCGCAAAGGCAGTAGCAATAATGAGGTTTTTAAGGGAACTCACTTCATTACGAACCCCCAGGACCTCATTCCGTACCCCTTGAATATCAGATTTCAGCTCATTACGAACCGCTTCGATCTTCTGATCGAGTTCTTTCCGCGTATCATTTAACTGCTCTTGAGTGGCAGCATGAGCGGTTAGGTTGATCAGCTCTTCAACGCTTAATGTAACTTTGCTTGATTCAGACATAATAGAAACCTTATTTAGTTGTCTTTAGTTTACTGCATTACGTTACCGAAGTCATTCACGCCAGAATAGGCGTGAATGAGAGACATTTTCCACTAACTAATGGTTATATCCAACCACGCTCCGCAAATGACACCACATCTTCAAAAGACACCACGAAGTGATCGAGTACTCGAATATCAACCAAGGCTAGCGCGTCGGTCAGTCGTCGAGTAATACGTCGATCGGCTTGACTGGGTGTGGCATCACCGCTGGGATGGTTATGATAAAAAATGACCGCGCTTGCATTTGTGGCCAGTGACTCTTTGACCACTTCACGAGGGTAAACGGATGCGGCGTCAATGGTGCCGTTAAACATCTCTTTTGTGCGTAAAACTCGATGCTGACTATCAAGAAATATCACCCCAAACACTTCGCTTTCATTGGAAGCGAGTGAAGTCTGACAAAATGACTTCACCAATTCAGGGGAATTGAGTGGCGTCTGCTCTGACACAAACAACTTAGATTTTAAAATGCTCGCGGCATGGTGCAAGATATCTTTTTCTTCTACAGAGAAAAGGCTGTGATTAGAGTAGTTAGCAAGTACAGACATAATAGATCCCTTTTAATATTTAAAGTCGTGATGGGCGGCGCTCAGTCCGTGTTATTGGCCATACAAGCTAGCCAGAAGGTCTTTTGCTATTTCTTGATGCTTAGCGGTCGTTTCAACGTTTCTCTCTTCTTTTTTCGCGTAGGCGTAATCTTCTCGCATCTGTTTTACCGTCGTCACTCTGTCACATACGCTAATGCTCACCCCTTTTCCTTTCTGGCTTTCCTCCAAGATCAAAGAGTCGGTATAACCAAACTCCTTAAGTAAAATCTCATGCACTTTGACCGCTCGAACGCTCGAATTAAAGTCC
>NZ_JBFRSN010000607.1:0-4944 GCF_041473595.1 Vibrio sp. 10N.222.46.A1 | reverse complement strand
CAACCATCCATCAGGCGATCCTGAGCCGTCCCAAGCAGACAGGCGCATCACGACGAGATTGCAAGATGCTTTAGCGCTCATTGATGTTCGAGTTCTGGATCATATTGTTGTTGGGGAACAATGCACGTCGTTTGCGGAAAGGGGCTGGTTATGATTGAGAAACACTATGGTGACATCACCCTCAATAGCAAACTCCACCAGCAGTTAGAGCAAACCATCGCTCGCTACTCGATCCCTAAAGACACGACACGCATTGCACTCAACTGCCGAAATACAAGCTACTACAAAACAAAGGAAGGGGTCGCCCCTGTAGAGATTCAGTTAAAGCGGGAGAATTCACGCTCTCATTGGAATTTGGTTTTTGTGGCCAATTTCACTTATCAAGATGAAACCACCGACTCGCTCGATGTGTATCTCTATTTCCACCTACTTAATCACTGGTGCTATCAACCAGATGCGGGGGCAGCGAGCCTGAGCCATCCAATCACAACAAAAGTGTTCCAAGCCTGGATGTGCGCTTTCCATGAGCATTTAACTCAGCATGTCTTCGATGACATACAACTCACTCAAGTCCGCTAAGGCTAACCAATCACCACACTCTTTCATCTAAATTCAAGGAGGCATCAATATGTCTACTCTGCTCTTTCACCCATCAAGTTTACCTGTGTCTGACAAACTTCACGCACTGTTAAACAACCATTTTCAACAACAATTAACCCAGTGTGAGTCAATAGCCCAAAGTACTTACCTGACGTTCAACTTTCGAGATAGTTCATACAGCTCAGAAGCTGGTGGATTTCACCCTGTTGAAATCGCGATGACACAGATCTCCAGTGGTCTATGGAATGTCGAATACATCACTGATTTTGCTTACGTTGGGAATGTGTATCCAGAATTGGCGCGATGTCTAGACTTTGATTTTCGAGACCAAGCGTTCTTTACAGAGTTCGGGGGATGGAGCCCAATCAAGGGCAACTATTCCGCTGTAGAGATGTTCGAGCTTTGGCAGGATAACTTCTTAAACTACATCGATATGGAAGCGTTTGACTCTATATCTATCACTTCGTAATGAGAGAACAACCCGTCCGGGTCTATGTCACGATACAAAGGCACCGGACCACTACAGCCATCAAAAGTCGTGCTTCGGAGAGAGCTAACCCTATATGTAGCAAGGCCTGAATGACTTTTCATCATTGACTCCCACCCCACGACTTATCACTACATTACCGATAAGTGATACCAATCATGCCCAATATCTCCCCATTAAAAGAGCAGCTCACAAAAGCGCTCATCAGAGTCGCTCTCGCGAGTTGTCATTACCTTAATGAACAGTATCAGCACTTTAAAAAGGAGGTAGAGCAAAGCTCAGATCACGAACTGTTTGAATTCGTTCAACGCCTTTCTTCGGCTCACCTAAAACGGCTCTTAGCCACTATTGAGTTGATGAATAGAGGTTACCTACTAAGTGAAATTCTAGAAGCAGCAAAGGATAAATAATGGCCTTTCCCGAGGTCATTTAAATTCAAATATACAGCCCATTTCACATAATCATTATCCGCCATTTGAGTGAGACGTTATTTGTCTCACCCATCCTTATTCTAATGCCATCAGTGATGGTTCATAGACACCCAACTAAGGATTCACAATGACCACAAGTAATGTACTGCATCATACCAATGATGAAGAGCTCATCGCTTTAATCCAACGAAAAGAGTCGTTCACCTTAACTCGGGTAAAAAACTTCTCTCAGACGGTGAAAAAGATTGAGCGGCTTATAGAGGCTCAAAATCTATCATGTCGAATATACACAGCAGGTCGCTCTACAACGATGGCTGCCACCTTGGCTTCCGGCCCCGCTGTCATTTTTGGCCTAGCTTCAGCAGCCGCAATATCGGCGCATAATTTAGCCACAAGAAACCCAGACTATGAAATAGCTAAATACCCTTTCGCAGACAAACTCGTCATTAACTACAAGAAGTAATCGTATCAGGCTGTGTGGCCACCAGCCGATCCCTAATCAACTTGATTCTTAAACTCATCACTCAAAAGTGTTGAGGCGATTGATCACGTTTCAATTTTGGTGGTCCCATGCCCTCTAAACCCAACAAGCAACGCATCGAACATATTGAGTTGGTGTTTGAAGTTTACTCTCTC
Source organism: Vibrio sp. 10N.222.46.A1 (assembly GCF_041473595.1). Lineage (NCBI taxonomy): Bacteria > Pseudomonadati > Pseudomonadota > Gammaproteobacteria > Vibrionales > Vibrionaceae > Vibrio > Vibrio sp. 10N.222.46.A1. Next base: position 2,790 of record NZ_JBFRSN010000607.1, on the reverse strand, counting down.
ATCCCTACTCAACGAAAGATCACGGCGAACGAAGTTCATCAACGACTAACAAATACGGGCATTGAACGCTCTAAACGCACTGTACAACGCTGCTTGAACATCTTGACGACTTATCTAGATGTGGAAAAAGACGATAGAAGCCTCCCTTATAGCTACCATCGACGAGCTCATTCTCAATATGCTATTGGCCCTAGCGAGTCTCTACTTATTGAACTCGCTTTTGAGAGCTTAAGATCGATGCTTCCTGAAAGTTGTCGTTCAAGTGTTAAGGACTGTTTTGCTCCGTTACTGTCAGCGAATCATCACCAAACCTCACGTACTCATGTTCGGCATAAACGGCTTGGTAACAAAGATGATTATAACGAGGCTCTTTTTGACAAACTTTGTCTATCCATCTATCACCAACGCGAAGCTCGGCTCCATCTACGTAACGAACAAGTGCTTCAATACGTTTGTCCACTTGGGTTGGTATTAGAGAATGATTGCCTTCAATTGATCTACCAATTCAAAAAGCGTATTTGCTCAGCCCCACTCAACCAAATTCAAGACATCCACGTCAGTACGTTCGAGTTCACCTACCCTGAAGGGTTTTTACTATCTGAGGCCATTACCTCTAAATAAAACTCAACACTCAAGATCAAGACCAACATGTTCAACTAACCACACAAGGAAGGATTATGAAAAATACAATGTTATTGAGGACAACTCTTGTCAGCTCTATCGCTTTAGCTCTGACAGCGTGCGGAGGGGGTGGCGGTACTAATCCAGGTACTCCGTCTGCTCAAATCGCAGGTGTGGCTATCGATGGCTATGTCGAGGGTGCTACTGCGTTCCTAGATTACAACTTCAATGGTGTACAAGACGATAATGAACCTAGCTCTACCACAGATCAGAACGGTCGTTTCGATTTTGCTATTGAAGAAGATGACTTAATTTGTAAAGAGTACTCACCAATTATCGTCAATGTGCCTACTGGTGCATACGATAGCGATTATGGGTTAGTTAATAAACCTTATAGCTTAACCTTTCCGCCCTCATTCTCATCTGACAACGTAGGCGAAGATGTATTTGCTACTACTCCATTCACTACAGTGATTTGGTCAGCTGTTGAAACAGACCTATTACAAAGTGGCGTAAGCAACTGTAAAGAGTTGGCTGCGAATACTGAAGCGCAAAACAAAGTTGTACGTCTAGTCGCCGAGAAGGAATACGAGTTGGGTAACCGCTACAACATTCCTGCTAACGAGCTATACGCAGACTTCATCGCTTCTGGTAACACCGAGCAGCATCAACTAGCCCAGCTTCTAACCAGCGGTCTAGCAAAAGGCTATGCTGAAACTTCAGCTCTAGTCGATGCGAACCCTAACGCTTGGAAAGCTACAGTTGAGTACTACGTTGAGAAAGACGACGCAGGGAATTTCACTAAGTGGTATCGTGAAGAACGCGTGTTTGATGCCGACACACATTCTCTACGTGTATTTGAAGTTTCTGTTGACTTAGAAACTGTAGGCCGCCTCATCGTTTACCGTAACAAAATCAAAGCCGAAGAAGGCGCAGTGCAAAAATACACTGATGACCTAATCGACTACCTACCAGAAATCAGCAAATACGGTTGTGGTTTAACTAATGATTACGTACAGAACTCAAAAAACTACGGCAACGACACTGTTACATTCTCTGTATCCGCTTCTGTTCTAGTTGACGACCATACTGCATGTGCAGATACACTCGTGTACTCTTCTAGCGTACCTTACGCTAACGTCATTCGTGAATTGAAAGACGGCAATGTGTTACTACAAGCTGGTATGTGGGGTTTTGACTTTGGTGACGATGCTGTTATCAATGACCTAATCAACGATGGTTTGTACTCTAACATCACAGACCCAACAGTGCTGGACCAGTTCTCAACTTGGAACTACTCACTGGACTCAACTGAATCTTACGATGCATCACGTTGGACACGTACATCAGTTGTAAGTACAGCTGAGAAAAATGTCATCACAGACGTGAATAGCAAAGGTATCTGGATTGTACGTACCACTTACCCTAACGGCACTCACCAAACGCAGTGTGGTGACTCTCTAGATACTTTAGTGGACGTGGCTCATATGGGGGGGTGTGAAGAACTGCCCATAGTGCCTGCTAACTAATCATAACGAGTCGAGAGGGGATGTATCCCCTCTCTTTTTTTATTTTATTGAGCAACCAAAATTTCTGTTTCCAGTACCAAATTGCTTGGTGCGTACTTTGGCAAAGTAACTGAGACGACGAAATAGCTCGTCAAGAACAGAAGAAGACCTAAGGCTATTTACATCGATGTGGTATACACAATTGTCAGGAAAGTGCACTAAACGACCACCATCATCAAGATCAGTATCTAATGCCCGACACCATGCCGTTTTAATTTTGTGAGATAGGTTGTTTCGGTTAGAGAATGACCCCAGGCTGTTATATACATCCTTGTTAAACAGCAGAACAAGGTGATAGTGATGATGTAACGCTTTATCTTTTTCCTTCACCCATACATATCTTAATCGACATTTCCGTTTCGGTTTCCCTGCTCTTTCTTTCCTTCTTAAATCAGCCTGTATTTGCGCATCCAACGAAGCAATGAAGTTTTTCATCAAATTTGATTCTTCCATCACCATTAAAAGCGGTAATCGCAAATCAACTCTTACCGCCATCGTTCTAGGATGATCATCCAAAGCTAAATCCAGCGTGTCATAAATCCTTTGTAGATAATCAACTAACAGGCCTTCTTTCTGTTTCAAAACAGGTAGGCCATTGAAC
>NZ_JBFRSN010000606.1:0-3904 GCF_041473595.1 Vibrio sp. 10N.222.46.A1 | reverse complement strand
GATCTTTTCTGCTTGTCGTATTAATGTCTGCCAAGTATTTATCAAAGTAACCTTTGTTATAGCCGCCAAAAAACAGCACTTGTTTGTTATCAGGCGAATACGAAGCCGCCCCGAGTAACCCTACTGGCGTCTGAGTATTCACACGGGCCCAAGTATTGTCGCCAGCGTCATAGCGGTAAACGGTATCAAAAAGGACAGGAGCCGCATCACTGGAATTGTTCTTACCAGAGCCACCAAAAACATAAATATTTTCACCAACGACACTTGCTGTTGCACCACTTCGCGCAGGCCCTGAGAAATCCGCTTTCTTTTGCCAGCCTTTCTTTACATACTCCAGATCCAACATGTAGAAGTCTTGCCCGGTAGACCCTAAGCCCACGTAAAGCTTGCTCCCTACTTGAGCGCTGATCCCGCTTTTCATACCAACAGGTAAATCAGGCCATTGGTCTTTTGCAAAAGACGCTGTACTAAGGCATACCGAAGCAGCCAAAAGTGGCATAACCAAGCGATTGAAGTGTCGTTTATTCATTATATTAATTTCCTTATTTGAATGGCTCTAATCAGTCATTCAGTTAATGAGAATACGTATGACTCTCTTGTTTATGATTCATACACAGTATTGATCGAAGGAAATTATTTTTATAAGATCAAGTTAACAAAAAAATTATTTTCATATAGAAATAAAATAAAAGCCTACGATTGCAGGCTTTGGGTAGAAATGAGTTTTAGCTTATTAAGTTGTCATAAGTGGCATGACAACTTCTGCTGTTTCCAAAACGGACTCTGAGTATTCTGGATAAATGTCGAGCAAGGTATTAACCAATACGTCAACGAGCAACAGAGCACCAACTTTAGAAGAAAACGCGCCTCCAGTCAGTGGGCCTTCAGGCCTTGCTGCCACTAACATTTCAGTAGATATGGCAGACAAAGGGCTGTGACTAATGTTCGTTAAGGAGACGACAGGAACTCCGCGCTTATACGCTTGCGTCGCCGCGTGGACTACCTCTTTGGTCGAACCGGAACTGGACACAGATATCCACAAATCACCTTCAGTACAACGAACTGCATTCATTGCGGCAAGGTGAGTGTCCTCATACATAGTGACTTTTTTACCAATTCTTAACAAACGAAAAGAAAGATATCGCCCTACAATACTCGATGCACCAACGCCAACACAGCTGATAAAACTAGAGTTATGAACAAGCGTACAGATCCTCTCTAACGATTTTCTGTCAATTAGCTTGGCGGTATCATTCAAACTTGCTACCGCATTCTGAGCGGAAACGTCGCAAATATCGCCTTCAATTTCTGGCGCATTTTGGCTAGCCGTTTGGCTTAAATCGATAGCCAACCCCATACGGAAGTCGGAATACCCTTTATATCCCATATCACGACACAGACGGACTACTGTCGCTTCACTGGTTTGAGTATTTTTGGCAAGTTCCGTGATTGTTTGAAATTGCACATCGTGTGCATTTTCAATAATGTAATTAGCCACAATAGTGAGTTTTTTACTCAAGGGTTCTATATTTGAACGCATTCTGACTAATAAATTTTTAGGCGTATTCACATTGGCCCCTTTAAATACTTAATGCTTGATCCAAAATAACAGACTCCATAAAACAATGACATAGCCCCCCACCTTAAAGCGCATTATAAGGGGGATTCCCCCCCTTTTATTGTTACAAGAAGTCAGCGTCTCGCATTTTTGCTACAACATCGGCTTTTTGTACTGCCGTTAACGGGCGAATTGGGGAGCGAGGATTACCGGCATCAATACCATGCAATTCCATCGCGGCTTTACCCGCTGCTACGCCGCCGTATTCTACCAACACACGAATAAGCGCAATTACTTTGTCCATTAACGCTGCGACTTGAACTTGATCGCCCTTGTTAAATGCTTCAATGATCTTCAAGTAAAGTGGTGCAGCGTAGTTATAAGTACTACCGACAGCACTCACAGCCCCAACAGCCAAACCAGCGGGCAAAAACTCATCAACACCAAACGGGATATCAAACTTACCATTGGCTACACGTACACAACGTTGATATTCATACAAATCGACGTTGTTAAATTTTGCACCCGATAAGTTAGGAATACGATCATCGGCTTGAATTAGAAACTGTTCCAAATCGACATTTACGCCAGACATACCAGAGTGGTAATAATAAAATCCTTTTGAAGGCGCGGCGGCCGCAACTTGCGCACAGTATTCGACCAAATCTTCAACATTGCCTGGTTTAAAGAAACACGGACCAATAGCCGATGTCGCGAGAATATCCAAACCCTCTGCGTGGCGAGTAAGCTCTAACGTATCAATAATACTTAGCGCACCAGTATGAATAATGAGATCTAATTTACCAGCAGCAGCCTTAACCCAATGCTGCGCGATTGCTTTACGTTCTTCAACCGAGCAATGAATCCCCTCACCCGTTGTTCCACACACGTAAGCGCCCGTTACTCCTTGATCAACTAACAGTTCTGCAATTTGGTCAATCGCACCAAAATTGACTCTGTTAGCGGCATCAAACGGTGTGTGTGGCGCTGCAATTAGTCCAGATAACTTTTTCATCTTCTTACCTTAATTTTATTGTCTTAAATATGGAATAAACCGGAACCCATTCCATCTACTTAGTCGTTTATTTAATCTGCGGCTACTTTCCGTAATCAAGCATCAATTCTGGAAGAAAAAGCGTGAATTGAGGGAATACCGCAATAAGTGCCAGCACGATAAATAATGGCACCAAAAGTGGAATGACCCCTTTGGTCAAGGTATGGAACGGAATGTCTCCAACCTTCGAAACCACATACAAAGCCATGCCCATTGGCGGAGTTAAAATACCAATCATTAAGTTCAAAATAGCCATTACACCGAAGTGAACCGGATCAATACCCACAGCCGCGGCAACAGGTACAAGGAACGGAACCAATAAAAGAAGCAAGGCTAGCGATTCGATAAATGTACCCAAAAACAGGAGCAGTAAGTTAATCAGTAGCAAGAGTACAAGCGGGTTATCACTGATTGTTAAGAAATAGTCAGCCATCATTTGAGGCAATTGTTCTCGAGCCACAATCCAACCAAATACCGTTACCCCCATGACCATCAACGCGACAACGGCAGTGGTATTAACGGTTTCTTTTAAAATACCGACAAAGCTTGTAAGCGTAACTTGACGGTAAACCACAACACCTAAGAACAAAGCGTATAAAGAAGAAACAACGGCCGCTTCTGTTGGAGTGAATTTCCCGGAGAAAATGCCACCAATAATGATAACTGGCGTCAACAAAGACAAGAAAGCTTCTTTTAGTGATTTAAATCGCTCACCACGAGTCGCTTTAGGTAAGGTCATGTAGCCACGTTTCTTACAGATGAAATAGCTCATTACCATTAATGAGGCTGCACACATCAATCCAGGGATGGCTCCCGCCAAAAACAAAGCACCGATCGATGTATTTGAAACCACACCATAAATGACAAGCGGCACAGAAGGTGGAACCAAAGGACCAATAATGCAAGAAGCGGCGGTTAATCCACCAGCAAAGTCATCATCATACTTTGCATCTCGCATTGATTTGATTTCAAGTTGCCCAAGGCCACCCGCATCCGCAAGCGCCGATCCAGACATGCCAGAGAAAAGTAAACTTGCCATAATATTTACATGGCCCAAGCTACCGGTAATGTGCCCGACCATGGATTTAGCAAAGTTAAAAATACGTTCTGTAATACCAGCACTGTTCATTAAGTGCCCAGTTAATACAAAAAACGGAACCGACAACAAAGTGAAGTTGTTGATGCCACCCAGCATTTGCTGAGCCGCGAAGTTAATTCCGGTACTTTGAGTCAATACCAAAAATACGAGTGCAACGAAAATAAGTGAAAAACCGACGGGCATCCCTGCAAAC
>NZ_JBFRSN010000605.1:0-3012 GCF_041473595.1 Vibrio sp. 10N.222.46.A1 | reverse complement strand
AACCAGTGCACGCTCAGCGTTACCAAAAAGAAGAATATCTGCTTTTGCGTCAAACAATACAGAGCGACGAACTTTATCTGACCAGTAGTCGTAGTGAGCCACACGGCGCAAACTTGCTTCGATACCACCAAGAACGATTGGCGTGCCTTTGTAGGCTTCGCGACAACGTTGGGAATAAACTAGAGTTGCACGGTCAGGACGCTTGCCACCTTCGTTGTTTGGCGTATAAGCATCATCGTGACGTAATTTGCGATCAGAGGTGTAGCGGTTGATCATGGAGTCCATGTTACCCGCTGTAATGCCGAAGAATAGGTTAGGTTTACCTAGCTTCATGAAGGCGTCTTTATTGTCCCACTTTGGTTGCGCAATAATGCCCACGCGGAATCCTTGAGCTTCAAGCAAACGGCCAATGATAGCCATGCCAAAGCTCGGGTGATCGACATAAGCGTCACCAGTTACAATAATAATGTCACAGCTATCCCATCCAAGAGCATCCATCTCCTTTCTACTGGTAGGCAAAAAGGGTGCAGTTCCGTAGCACTCGGCCCAGTATTTTTTGTGTTCGTGAATAGGAGTGATATCGCTGTACATATTTCAACCTCTGATTTTTGAGGCGGGAATTATAGCGGCATGAGCCTAGACTAGCCAGTAGAACATGCCCCTGTTAGTTTTGATGTCTTTCGTATTTTTACGGTAAATGGCGACAGAAGAGCCATACATCAGCATAGTTGAAGCCTTGAATCTCGTCTCTAATTTATGATTTTGATTAGTGTTCGCACCAGTTTTTGATATTATTCGCGAAAATAAGTTTGAAGAAGTAGATCCACAATGGTCGAAACGTTATTAGTACAATTTGCTCCGATGCTATTAGGAGCCCAACTGATCTTAACCCTCATCTTAGTGAAAGGGGATATTTGCCCGGGACAACGTGGCCGCATTCACAAGATGTTGCCTGCAATTGGCGTGCTTTGGCTTGCCGTTGCCTCATTAAGAATTGAAGCATTTCTTGTCGTGTTCGCGATCTTTTATTTCTATTCTCAAGTTCAAACCAAGAAGACTCGAGATTCTGGCCCTATTTGGGTGATGTATTTAGCTTGTGGTTTAGCACTGTCATACGTTGCTATACAAGCGACGGAGCAAGCAACCACAGTCGGTATTATTAGCACTTTATTACTCGTGGTTTTATTGGGGGCAGCGTTTGGTCATTTACTGCTGACGATTGCAAGAACACGCTTACAGGCTTTTCACCGTGTTCTGCCCGTTGTTGGTGTGCTGACGGGGATGTTGGTGGTTTTGGCGACGGTCATAAATGTTTACTCTCTGTCTGAAGCTCAATTAGAGCCAATGATTTCAACTCTGCTGTTTAGCTTTGCTTTGCTAATCTCTGCTATCGTGGTGTGGTGTTGGCATTTATTGTTCGTTAAAACCCCTGAAAAGCTTCAGCTGACTATTTCATTGTTGATGTTATTGGCGGCGGCTGTTGGTTTAACGCCAGTTTGGGCGATGTAGGCGGTTACTGATCTCACAAGCCTTTCGGTGTTGAATCGAAAAAGTGTGATCTGTTTTTTAGCGGGGTGTTGGTAAGCGTTCTAAACTTAAATCTAGTCGGTGTGTTCGTTAGGAGTACGGGATGGATTTAAGCAACGTCAAAGGTTTCGATAGCATTATTTTGCTGGGAATCGTGAATGAAAAACTTCGCTTAGAATGCGATAGCTTTGAAGAGCTGATCAGTATGTATGAAATGGATATAGAAAGTGTCGTGGGCAAGCTTGATATGTTGGGCTATCAATACGACCCACTGACTAATCAATTCAAGTCTTACTCAAGATAAGCTCACAATGAGAGTTTCTTCTATCGTGGATTAACACTCATTACCTGTTGTCGGTATTGGCAATAAAAAAGTCACAGATAATCTGTGACTTTTTTGTTTCTGGCGCATATCTATCAGGTTCAACGCAGGCATAAACTAACCCAACAACGAGTCTCTTAAACGACCTCAATGCCATCTAGGTGACTCTTACTTTGCTGTCTTGCCGTGCTAAAGAAAGCTTGTAGGTAACGTTTGTCTTTTTCTGAGTTTCTTACCGCTGCGAACAACCTTCTTGAAAGCCCGTTACCCAATGGTTTACTGGCGATTAACCCTTGTCTCGAAAATTCACTGATTGCCCAATTTGGCAACGCAGCAACCCCTAAGCCTGCCGATACCATTTGCACTAACATCAATGTGTTGTCTGCTTGTTTCCATTTCTTTGGTTCAACGCCTGCTGGTTGCAAAAAGTGTTTCACTACATCGAGACGCTGTTTTTGAACCGGATAAGAGAGCATGGTTATATCGCTAAGATCTTGCGGTTCTATGCTCTGTTTTTCTGCCAAAGGTGAGTTGATTGCAGTGATCAAACGCATCTCAAAATCAAAGAGAGGTTCGTAGTGAACCTCAGAGCGAGGCTGAATGTCTGATGTGATCACCAAGTCGAGTTCGCCTGCCATTAGTGCGGGTAGGGGTTCAAAGCCAAACCCTGACGAGAAATCAAGGGTTACACTTGGCCAAGCAACTTGGTACTCCTTCAAAGCGGGCATTAACCATTGGAAGCATGAGTGACACTCGATCGCCATGTGCAATCGACCATTCACATCTTCTTTTAGGCTTGCGAGTTCGTTTTCAGCTTTGGCGATTTGTGGCTGTATCTCATCAGCCAGTTTTAACAAGATTTCGCCTTCCGAGGTAAATTTAACCGGCCTTGTTTTACGCAAAAAAAGCTGACCGCCAATTCGAGCCTCAAGGTCTTTCAACTGGTGAGAAAGTGCCGACTGAGTCAGATGAAGAGAAGTTGCAGTCGCGGTTAGCGAGCCGCTGTCTCTCAAGGTGGTCAATGTTCGAAGGTGTTTAAGCTCTATCATGAGTATTCCTCATATTCCCTAAGCTAATTCAATATTTCTTAATAATCACCCTACGGTGTTTTCTTTCATTTGTAAACGTCTGGATGTCCAGATGGATTTAATAAATTAGCGGTT
>NZ_JBFRSN010000604.1:0-2586 GCF_041473595.1 Vibrio sp. 10N.222.46.A1 | reverse complement strand
ATACCAATCACAGTAAGCAAGTGGTCATAAATAGCGTTGGAAGGCGTGATAACTAGGCAAAGGACATTGGGCTAGAGATAGAGATAAAATATAGGTGCTCTAAAACGAGAAAACCCTAGCATTTCTGCTAGGGTTTTGAATAGTGGTGGAAGGATGGGGATTTGAACCCCAGATACGCTATAAACGTATACTCGCTTTCCAGGCGAGCGCCTTAAGCCACTCAGCCATCCTTCCACAAATTGTGTGTTGAGCTTGTCACTCAACGAGGCGCTACTTTATTGATTCTGCTTGCTTTGGTCAAGAGGCATTATCAAAAAAAGTGCCTTTTTCAGTTTGTTCGATTACAAATTAACTCATTAGATCAAAAACAAACCAAATTTCATTCTATCGTTGTACTTACGCTTGTTGCTTTTCTTAAGCTTGTTGATAGTAGCCCGGAACTCTAAACCATTTACGGCACATATCTAAGAAATAACCGTACAGCACGCCCATACCACATGAGATAACAGCGTTACTGGTGACAGCCGTAACAATCTGGTCGCTCGAAGCACCTACTGCCAATAAAATACCGGCATACACAGGTGACTGGAATAACACGTACGCCACCAAGTCAGACAAATTTTTCATCAATGAGCTTTGTGAAAGCTTTGCGCCGTTACGCAAGAACCAATCACGAAAGACTCCATAAGGCCAAGCGATAGCTATGTTTACCGGAATAGATAACGTTCGAGAAGCAAGAGACTGCTCAAACGTCATACCAGAAATAAACACTTCAACAATCATTCCAGAAATAAAACAGAAAACGACCATAGCGAATGTATCCGCAGCTGCGTTTCGAATACAGAATGGACCACGAGACTTCATTGACGATAAACCTAAAATATATCACTACTTAATTAGTGATTTAACAACACATAAACAAGGCTAGATTACACCTAGCCAGATAATGTCACTATTAAATCACAATATAAGCAGTCATACATTCCAAATTAAAAATAAAGTTGTAAATTAACAACCAAAAACCACTTTAAAAGCAGTCACTTCCACCAACAAAACCCACAAAGGTCAAATAACGAGCGATTTGTTATTATATTTCCGTAATTAAACAACAACTATGCCATAGGAAGATTTACCGTAATGCTATTGATGATTTCTTGTTCAGGAGTGAAACCGAGAGAAACCTGCTCTAAAGCTTTATCGACGTGATCTGTGAGCTTTGCATTATTCATAGGTTCAGCATGAACACGCAAGCTCTCTAATGCAGACTTAATCAGCGCTAAGTTATTATCTTCGAGCGCAACGTACAGCGTGACGAGTAGCTCTTCTGTGTTATCTTTGTTTCGTAGATCAGGTTTAGGTAGTGACTCGCTGTTACTTTGCGAATCGTTTTTTTCTACATCTAGGCTATCAAGATCATTAGCTCTAACTTCATGGTATTGGTAAAGCTTGTTTGAATAGCGGAATAACGCATCATCCAACTCACGCTCATCAATCGGTTTGGCAATAATATAATCCACACCCGCACCAAGCATACGTTCGCGAGTCTCTTTAAAGACATCAGCCGTACAACCAAACACCAGTACCGATGATATCTCACCTATCAAAGCTCGAATTGCAGTGGTTGATTCAACGCCGTCCATCACTGGCATATGGTTATCCATTAATACCAAATCAAAGCGCTCAGCCACCACGGCTTGTATCGCAAGTTCACCATTTTCGACGCTCTTACAAGTAAAGCCTTTACTGCTCATGAAAGTTTCAATAATGACTGTATTGGTTCGGTTATCTTCGACAATCAGTACCTTCAAGCCAGAGTAATCTAACTTTTTATGTGGCAAGCTCTCTATTTCGCCAGGCTGGCAAGGCTTAATCTTCAAGCGAACATCGAAGCTGGTGCCTATCCCTTCTTCACTGGTGACACTAATACTGCCTTCCATCAATTGGGCAATTTTCTTCACAATCGCTAACCCGAGACCAGTACCGCCAAAGCGTCTCGTAGTCGAAGACTCAGCTTGTTCAAACGGTTTAAAAATACGTTTTTGTGCTTCTTTAGATATACCAATACCGGTGTCGCGAACTCGAATACTAAGGTAGGTGTCACTCCCCTCTACGACTTCTTTAAGATACACCTCGACAAAGCCTCGAGAGGTAAACTTGACTGCGTTGTTTAAGAGGTTAAATAAAATTTGGCGAAGGCGTGCTTTGTCTGAGAAGTACCAACGGCCAGAAGGCACTTCGGAGTACACTTTGAATTGAAGCCCTTTCTCGGAAGACAATGTGTAATAGACACTGTTGATACTTCCTATGATTGAATCAAGCGGGAATCGTGTTTCATCCAGATCTAACCGACCCTGCTCTATCTTTGAAAAATCCAAAATTTCATTGAGTAACGTCATCATATGATCACCCGAATCATACAGGCTCTTAAGATGCTTCTCTTGCTCTGTGCTCAAAGGGGTTTTCAGTAAGATCTGAGCCGTTCCTAATACACCATTCATCGGGGTACGAATTTCGTGTGACAAGGTCGCAAGAAAGGCCGTTTTGGCATTGGTTGATGCTTGAGCTTTAACCTTCTCAGCTTCGAGA
>NZ_JBFRSN010000603.1:0-4822 GCF_041473595.1 Vibrio sp. 10N.222.46.A1 | reverse complement strand
CAATGGTTTAAAGACGTAGGCTTTAGCGTTGAGGTCGTGGAAGTCGAACCCGGCAAGCATAATATGGTCGCAAAGATGGGTTCTGGCGAAGGGGGCTTATTGCTTGCAGGACACAGCGATACCGTGCCATTCGATGAAGGGCGTTGGAACTTCGACCCTCACGCATTGACAGAACACAACAACCGCTTCTACGGATTAGGCACCGCCGATATGAAAGGCTTTTTTGCCTTCGTTTATGAAGCTGCGAAGAAAATGGATTGGAGCAAGCAAACCAAGCCACTTTATGTTTTAGCAACGTGTGACGAAGAAACCACTATGCTAGGTGCACGTCATTTCACTGAAAATGCGCCGTTTAAACCGGACTACTGCATTATTGGTGAGCCAACCAGCCTAGTGCCGATTCGTGGTCATAAAGGCCATGTCGCCAACGCAGTACGAGTAACGGGTAAATCAGGTCACTCTTCAGATCCAGCTTTAGGCGTTAACGCCATCGAGATCATGCATGAAGTGTTATTTGCTTTAATGCAGTTGCGTGACAAGTTAGTCAAGGAGTACCATCACCCGGGCTTCGCGATACCAAGCCCTACTCTAAATCTTGGGCATATTCACGGAGGAGATAGCGCTAACCGAATCTGTGGTTGTTGTGAATTACACTACGACGTTCGTCCTTTACCGGGCATCAGCTTAGATGGTTTGGATAACATGCTGCGCAGCGCGCTCAAGGAAGTAGAAGCAAAATGGCCGGGCAGGATTGAGATTACTCCCCTGCATGAGCCGATTCCGGGTTACGAGTGTCAGCACGATCATCCATTTATCGGTGGCATGGAATCGGTGTGTGAAACCGAATCTCAAACTGTGAACTATTGTACTGAAGCACCTTTCCTTCAGGAGTTATGTCCAACCTTAGTGTTAGGCCCAGGCTCAATCGACCAAGCTCACCAACCGGATGAGTTCTTAAGCTTCGATTTTATTGACCCTACAATTGATGTTCTGAGTAAATCGATCCGTAAATATTGTTTCTAGTTATTACTTTCCTTCCGATATTTTCGTATAAAAGCCACCCGAAAAGGTGGCTTTTATTCTGTTATCCCTGACACAGCCCGATCTTGTAATTAAATTTCACTTTTTCCCTAAGTTTTGAAAAATTTACTTCTCCCGCATTTTTAAACCTAATAATTGCAAACTTAGAATGCTTTATTTGACTAGATACAGCACTTTTCGCTAGATTGTGTACTTAACAAGGAACAATGGATGTAATTTTTTTACGAGGCAGGATGACAATGAACGAGAAATACGCCGCTCTCAAGAGTAACGTAAGCATGCTGGGACGCTTGCTAGGTAACACAATCCAAGATGCACATGGTGACGTTATCTTAGAGAAAGTGGAGACTATCCGTAAACTTTCCAAATCCGCCCGCGCAGGCAACAAAGCTGACCGTGACAGCCTAGTTGAAGAAATCAAAAACCTGCCGAACGAACAACTCACTCCTGTTGCTCGTGCATTTAACCAATTTCTCAACCTCACCAACATGGCAGAGCAATACCATACGATCTCTCGCCACTGTGAGGAGCATGTTTGTGAACCAGATGTGCTGCAATCTCTATTTTCCAAATTAAATCAGAATGACATCAGCAAGCTAGACGCGGCTCAAGCCGTTCGCGACCTGAACATTGAACTCGTTCTGACTGCACACCCAACAGAAATCACTCGTCGCACCATGATCAACAAGCTGGTAAAGATCAACGAGTGTCTGTCTAAATTAGAATTAAGCGACCTATCACACAAAGAGCGCGTGAAAACCGAACGCCGCCTAGAGCAACTGATCGCTCAAGGTTGGCACTCTGATGTAATTCGTCAGCAGCGCCCAACGCCACTTGATGAAGCTAAGTGGGGCTTTGCGGTTGTCGAAAACTCACTTTGGGAAGCTGTGCCTGATTTCCTACGTGAAATGGATGGTCGATTAAAAGGTTACCTTGGTGAAGGCCTGCCAATTGATGCGCGCCCTGTTCATTTCTCATCTTGGATGGGTGGTGACCGCGATGGTAACCCATTCGTAACGCACACCATCACTAAAGAAGTACTGCGTCTGTCTCGCTGGAAAGCCGCTGATCTATACCTAGGTGACGTGAACGAGTTGATTACCGAACTGTCGATGACCAAGTGTAATGATGCCGTTCGTGAATTGGCTGGCGATGAGCACGAAGCTTACCGTGCAATCCTGAAGAGCCTACGTACTCTGCTCAACAACACGCTAGAAGTGCTTGATGCAAAACTGCACGACGCAGAAGTACCGAAGAAAGAAACTCTACAGAACATAGACCAACTTTGGACACCACTTTACGCATGTTACCAATCACTGCACGAATGTGGCATGGGCGTAATCGCGGACGGTTCTCTACTTGATACGCTACGCCGCCTAAAAGCATTCGGCGTGCATTTGGTTCGTCTCGATGTTCGTCAAGAAAGTACTCGTCACTCAGATGTGCTATCTGAATTGACTCGCTACCTAGGCATTGGTGATTACGACCAATGGAGCGAGCAAGATAAGGTTGCTTTCTTAACCAATGAATTAAGCTCAAAGCGCCCACTGTTACCACGCGACTGGGAGCCATCTGAGCAGGTCAAAGAGGTTTTAGACACCTGTAAGGTCGTTGCTGCTCAACCTCGTGAAGCCTTTGGTGCTTACGTGATCTCTATGGCTCGTACTGCCTCGGATGTATTGGCTGTACATTTGCTTCTACAAGAATGTGGTTGCCCGTACCGCATGGACGTATGTCCATTGTTCGAAACGCTAGACGACTTGAACAACTCAGAAGCCGTAATGAAACAGCTAATGAGCATCGATTTATACCGTGGCTTTATCCAGAACCACCAAATGGTGATGATCGGATATTCTGACTCAGCTAAAGATGCCGGTGTAATGTCTGCAGGCTGGGCGCAATACGATGCAATGGACAAGCTAGTTAAGGCTTGTGAAGAAGAAGGCATTGAACTGACTCTATTCCACGGTCGTGGTGGTACGGTTGGTCGTGGTGGTGCGCCAGCGCACGCGGCTCTTCTTTCTCAGCCACCTAAAAGCTTGAAAGGCGGCTTACGTGTAACTGAACAAGGCGAAATGATCCGCTTTAAACTTGGCTTGCCAGATGTTGCAGTTAATAGCTTCAACCTATACGCAAGTGCGATTCTAGAAGCGAACCTTCTGCCACCACCAGAGCCAAAACAAGAATGGCGCGACCTAATGGAAGTGCTGTCTGAAGTATCTTGCGAAGCTTACCGCAACGTCGTTCGTGGTGAAGAGAAGTTTGTTCCTTACTTCCGCCAAGCGACGCCAGAGCTAGAGTTAGGCAAGTTACCTCTTGGTTCTCGTCCTGCGAAACGTAACCCGAACGGCGGCGTAGAAAGCCTACGTGCGATCCCATGGATCTTCTCATGGAGCCAAAACCGTTTGGTACTTCCTGCATGGTTAGGCGCTGGTGAAGCGATTCAATACTCTGTCGATCAAGGCCATCAAGCGCTACTTGAAGAGATGTGTCGTGAATGGCCATTCTTCTCGACTCGTCTAGGTATGTTGGAAATGGTGTACTCGAAGTGCAACATGGAAATAGCTAAGTACTACGACCAGCGACTTGTTGACGAAGAGCTATTACCTCTGGGTGAGTTACTGCGTGAACAGCTGCAAAAAGACATCAAAGCGGTGCTGAATGTAGAAAATAACGAGAACTTGATGCAAAGCGACCCTTGGGGACTTGAGTCAATTCGTCTACGTAACATCTATGTTGAGCCACTAAACATGCTTCAAGCGGAACTGCTTTACCGTACTCGTAAGTGTGAAACACCACCAGCAGAGCTAGAAGAAGCGCTAATGGTGACGATTGCAGGTATTGCAGCAGGTATGCGAAACACTGGTTAATTAGTGATTCCATCTACAAAACAAACAAAAGGTCGCCATTGGCGGCCTTTTTATTTTGCCAAATGACCGCTAGTGAGTATTTTGTCAGTTTTTTGGGTTATTTTGTCCATGTATTCTACTTTATGCTTATTATTTAGATATACTACTGCTCCGCTGCAGAAACACTCCAAAATAATAATCTGCGGCACTCGACCAATAAACTGGTCAACCTAGGTGATAAACGGCTTTGTAAGGTGACATAACCAACGATTGAGTTGGTGCTACTTGAACATAACCAATATAACGTGCCATAGAAGCACACTTGTTGTTCAAGTATTTGTTTACTGTTTACCATTTGGATTTCAGACATGTCATTACCACACGTAATTTTAACCGTTTTAAGTACACGCGATGCTACTGGTTACGATATCACAAAAGAATTCTCCGCAAGCATTGGTTACTTCTGGAAAGCTAGCCACCAACAAGTTTACCGCGAGCTAAATAAAATGGCTCAGAACGACCAGGTAACTTGCGTACTTGAGCCTCAAGAAGGCAAACCTGATCGTAAAGTTTACTCTATCACCGATGCTGGCCGTGGCGCGCTAGGTGAATGGTTTGAACAACCAACTGCACACCCAACCGTTCGTGACGAGTTCTCAGCTAAGTTAATCGCTTGTGCTGTACAACCTTCTGATGCGTACCGTGTACAACTTGCTGAACTAGTAGAAGAGTCTCGCAAACTGGTTTCTCACTACAAAGAAATCGAAGCGGCTTACTACGCAACGCCATCTACACTAGACAAGCAAGCACGCCTAGAGCGTCTAACGCTTCGTCGTAACCTACTGATCCGTGAAGCATGGATTGTATGGGCTGACGAAGTACTGCTTGAACTTGGCGCTCTTGCTTAAGTTAAGCTAGAAACTAGAAACTAG
>NZ_JBFRSN010000602.1:0-4693 GCF_041473595.1 Vibrio sp. 10N.222.46.A1 | reverse complement strand
TGTGTATAAGAGACAGATCTAGAGCAACCACCGTCACTTTCCTCTAAACATTCAAATACCTTACATTTTTACGACTGAAACAATAAAGCCTCGAAAATTCGAGGCTTTAAAATCTTTCAAAGTCATGCTTTCTTATGAAGGTGACTTAACAAAACGTTAGCTTATAGCTCTTCGTTTTCTTCTTCCTTCTCTGCACCTTTCTCTTCAAGCACAGCAGGAGTTAGCAGTAACTCACGAAGTTTAGTATCAATTTCTAGAGCAACTTCTGGGTTTTCACGCAGGTATTTACCAGCGTTAGCTTTACCTTGGCCGATCTTGTCGCCTTTGTAGCTGTACCAAGCGCCTGCTTTTTCTACTAGCTTATTCTTAACACCTAAGTCGATAAGCTCACCTTCGCGGTTGAAGCCCTTTCCGTAAAGGATTTGAGTTTCAGCTTGTTTGAATGGTGCAGCAATCTTGTTCTTAACAACCTTGATACGAGTTTCGTTACCAACAACTTCATCACCATCTTTAATCGCGCCAGTACGGCGAATATCAAGACGAACAGATGCGTAGAACTTAAGTGCGTTACCACCTGTTGTTGTTTCAGGGTTACCAAACATCACACCAATTTTCATACGAATTTGGTTAATGAAGATAGCCATACAGTTAGACTGCTTAAGGTTACCTGTTAGCTTACGCATTGCTTGAGAAAGCATACGTGCTTGAAGACCCATGTGGCTATCGCCCATTTCGCCTTCGATTTCTGCTTTAGGTGTTAGTGCTGCTACTGAGTCAATAACAAGAACATCGATAGCACCTGAACGAGCCAGTGCATCACAAATTTCTAGAGCTTGTTCGCCTGTATCTGGTTGAGACACAAGCAAAGCGTCGATATCAACACCCAACTTTTGAGCGTAGATAGGGTCTAGTGCGTGCTCGGCATCGACGAATGCACACGTTTTGCCCACTTTCTGTGCTGCAGCAATAAGCTCAAGCGTTAACGTTGTTTTACCTGATGATTCTGGACCGTAAACTTCTACGATACGTCCCATCGGTAGGCCACCAGCACCTAGTGCGATATCTAGAGATAGAGAACCTGTAGAAATAGTTTCTACGTCCATTGTGCGGTTATCACCAAGACGCATGATTGAACCTTTACCAAATTGCTTTTCAATCTGACCAAGGGCTGCGGCTAACGCTTTTTGTTTATTCTCGTCCATTACTATCTCCACATAATCGGTTGTCTTAACAAGCGATCTAGAATCTATTTCTAACCCACATAGGGGTGACTAATTGGCTTTTATTATACTGTTGATTCATACAGTGTCTATACCTGTGTGAAAATAATTTGTACAAATGTTACTTACCTTCCATTGATAGGTAATCATAAATAACTTGTAGGGCATGGTGCGTGGCTTGTTGGCGTACTTGTGATCTGTCGCCTGTAAATACATGCGTTTCTACTTTATCCCAACCGTTTAGTGCTTTCCAAGCGAAACATACCGTTCCAACAGGCTTATCTTCGGTCGCGCCACCTGGGCCAGCAATACCACTGATCGATACAGAGATAGTCCCATTTGAATGTTGCAATGCCCCGCTCGCCATTTCTATTACGACAGGCTCACTCACCGCACCGAACTCAACTAAGGTTTTAAGCTGTACGCCGATCATCTCTTGCTTCGCTTCATTGCTATAAGTAACAAATGCACGATCAAACCAACCAGAGCTCCCTGCGATATCCGTCACCGCGCTAGCAACCCCACCGCCAGTGCAAGATTCAGCCGTCACTAAAACGTGTTTATGTTTAGCGAGTAAGTGTCCAAGCTGTTCACTAAGATCTTGAGTCATCTGCATCATCAACTTCCCTTTATCTACTGTCATATCATTCGGATTCGCATCTTTTCGCATGTGTCGCTTTTCGCACGAAACGCTTTCACGTATCCTAAGCCGCAATAGAAATAAACGAAAGAAGTTAACTGTGAAAGCCGATCAAAAACATACTCCCATGATGCAGCAGTACCTAAAGCTAAAAGCAGAAAATCCAGAAATTCTGCTGTTCTACCGCATGGGCGATTTCTACGAGCTTTTCTACGATGATGCTAAAAAAGCCTCTCAACTCCTCGATATTTCGCTAACCAAGCGTGGCTCTTCAAACGGTGAGCCTATTCCTATGGCGGGCGTTCCATACCACGCCGTTGAAGGTTACCTTGCGAAGTTAGTGCAGTTGGGCGAGTCCGTAGCGATTTGTGAGCAGATTGGTAATCCAGCAACTTCAAAGGGCCCGGTTGAGCGTGCTGTCGTACGTATCGTTACACCCGGTACCGTGACCGATGAGGCTTTGCTTTCTGAGCGCATTGATAACCTGATTGCCTCTATTTACCACCACAATGGTAAATTTGGCTACGCGACGCTTGATATTACTTCTGGCCGATTCCAGCTATGTGAGCCGGAAACCGAAGAAGCAATGGCGGCAGAACTGCAGAGAACCTCACCTCGTGAGCTACTGTTCCCTGAAGATTTCGAACCTGTAAATCTAATGGCAAGCCGTAATGGCAATCGCCGCCGCCCGGTATGGGAATTTGAATTAGATACCGCGAAGCAGCAATTGAATAAGCAGTTTGGTACTCGCGATCTGGTTGGCTTTGGCGTAGAAGGCGCGAAACTAGGCTTATGTGCGGCTGGTTGTTTGATCCAATACGTGAAAGATACCCAACGTACTGCCCTTCCACATATCCGTTCACTGACGATGGATAAGCAAGATCACTCGGTGATCCTCGATGCAGCGACTCGCCGTAATTTGGAGATCACGCAAAATCTTGGTGGTGGTAGTGATAACACCCTTGCCGAAGTACTTGATCACACTGCGACAGCAATGGGTAGCCGTATGCTTAAGCGCTGGTTACATCAACCAATGCGCAATATCTCTGCACTCGATCAGCGCCTAGATGCTATTGGTGAAATGAAAGATTTAGCTCTGTTCACAGAACTACAGCCAACCTTAAAACAGATCGGGGATATCGAACGTATTCTTGCTCGATTGGCACTTCGTTCAGCTCGTCCTCGTGATATGGCACGACTTCGCCAAGCGATGGAATATTTGCCAGAACTTGCAGAAACACTGACGCAATTGAAGCACCCATACCTAACTCAACTTGCTCAATATGCCTCGCCTGTGGATGAGGTTTCTGAACTACTTGAGCGAGCGATCAAAGAGAACCCTCCCGTGGTTATCCGTGACGGTGGTGTAATTGCAGAAGGCTACAATGCCGAGTTAGACGAATGGCGCGACCTTGCAGCTGGCGCAACCGAATTTCTTGATAAACTTGAGCAAGAAGAGCGCGAACGTCATGGTATCGATACACTTAAAGTGGGCTACAACAACGTACACGGTTTCTTCATTCAAGTAAGCCGCGGACAAAGCCACCTTGTGCCACCACACTATGTTCGCCGTCAAACGCTGAAAAATGCAGAGCGTTACATCATTCCTGAGCTAAAAGAGCATGAAGACAAAGTGCTTAGCTCTAAATCGAAAGCCCTAGCTATCGAGAAGAAGTTGTGGGATGAGTTGTTTGATTTGTTACTGCCCTATCTAGAGCGACTACAAAACATTGCTTCTTCAGTGTCTCAACTGGATGTTCTTCAAAACTTAGCTGAACGCGCAGACACCCTTGATTACTGTCGTCCAACCATGACTGAGTCAGCTGGTGTACAAATTCAGGCGGGTCGTCACCCCGTTGTTGAACAAGTAATGGACGAACCGTTTATTGCTAACCCTATCGACCTCAATGATCAACGTAAGATGCTGATCATCACAGGTCCAAACATGGGTGGTAAGTCGACCTACATGCGCCAGACCGCACTCATTGCGCTGATGGCTCATATCGGTTGTTATGTTCCAGCAGAAAGCGCGACGATTGGTTCTATCGACCGTATCTTTACTCGTATTGGCGCATCCGATGACTTAGCTTCGGGTCGTTCAACCTTCATGGTTGAGATGACAGAAACCGCAAACATTCTGCACAACGCGACACCAAATAGCCTTGTGTTAATGGATGAAATCGGTCGTGGTACCAGTACTTACGATGGTCTGTCTCTGGCTTGGGCAAGTGCGGAATGGCTAGCCAATCAAATCAATGCGATGACACTATTTGCAACGCACTACTTTGAGCTAACTGAGCTACCAAACCAAATACCAACCTTAGCGAACGTACACTTAGATGCGGTTGAACATGGCGACAGCATTGCCTTTATGCACGCAGTTCAAGAAGGTGCCGCAAGTAAATCTTACGGCCTTGCGGTTGCAGGATTGGCTGGCGTGCCTAAAGCAGTGATCAAAAACGCACGTGCGAAGCTGACTCAGCTAGAAGCATTGAGTATCGACTCTCCGACATCAAAGCCAAGTGGCGTTGATATCGCGAACCAACTGAGCCTGATACCTGAACCAAGTGAAGTCGAACAAGCACTGGCGAATGTTGATCCTGATGATCTGACACCTCGCCAAGCATTAGAAGAACTCTACCGTTTGAAGAAGTTACTTTAGTCTCTTTCCAAGTAGGTTGCTATTGTCGTTTTGTACTGTCGCTTGAGTCGGCAGCATGAACAACAAAAGCCACAAACAAAAAAACGCTGAATTAAAGTCAGCGTTTTTATTTGTCTTCTATTCAAAGAAACATCATCAGTTCATTTAGTCGTTTTCTACGTTGAACAGGTT
>NZ_JBFRSN010000601.1:0-652 GCF_041473595.1 Vibrio sp. 10N.222.46.A1 | reverse complement strand
GTCCCATTTATCCCCTGCAGGCAAATCCCCCATGAGGTGGCTTAACGACTGAATTAAATCGTCGTTAGCGCCCCCAAGGACACTGATTTTAAAGCCAAAACCGCGAGAGTGGGTATTGTCGAACACCCGCTCAATGGGATCGTAGTCTCGATACGGCAGTTCATGGTGAAGGTGGTTCTGGGCTTGCTTGGCCTCTTGAAATAAGGCGGATAAGCCACTGCGTGAGGTGGAAAACATGGGGGGACCCCTTTTTCTATTTTTTACCAAAACAAAGACAATGGCCAACTGACACTTTGCATTGCTTCATCACTGAGTTGAAGGCGGTGAGCAAGCTCACGATGCCCTTTTTTTTGTAAGCATTCGTATAGGCTGAGTTTGAGTGGAGAAAGGCGCGTCTCTGAAGCGATCTCTTTTTCGATTTTAATGTTAGGGTGCACGGCACAATCTTGGACCGCTTGATGGAGCGCCCCCTTATCTAGAGAGGGCTGAGACTCGATGTAGCGCGCCACAACGTGATCTCTGGCGTCATCGTGCGAGGTGATAAACTGCGCCACTTGTGCCAAGGCGCTGCTCAGTAATGCGCCCCATAATATCGCGCCCGTGATAACAATGATTTTTAAGGTTCGTTTCATTATTTTTTCCTAATCAATCT
>NZ_JBFRSN010000600.1:0-488 GCF_041473595.1 Vibrio sp. 10N.222.46.A1 | reverse complement strand
GTGCTGCCATACGAAGCGCGTTACGAGCGTACTCCATGAACATCAAGAACGTACCGCCGTATGGGATAAAGCCACCATGCAACGCCACGCCATTCATCATTGCAGACATCGCAAATTCACGAACGCCGTAACTCAAGTAGTTTCCTGACGCATCTTGAGCGGTAATTGCTTTTGAGCCTGACCAGTTAGTTAAGTTTGAAGGGGTTAAATCGGCAGAACCTCCCAAAAACTCTGGCAGTAATGGTCCGAATGCTTCAATAGTATTTTGTGATGCTTTGCGAGTCGCGATGGTTTGTGGATTCGCTTGCAAAGTCTGGATTAGATCTTGAGTGTGCTGATCCCAATTTTCAGGTAATAGGTTCTGGCTACGACGTAGAAACTCAGCGGCTAATTCTGGATGCGCCTCTTGATAAGCATTGAAACGTGTTTGCCAGTCATCTTCATTGCTTTGTCCTTTCTCTTTCCCATCCCATGCTTGGTATACATCT
>NZ_JBFRSN010000599.1:0-16164 GCF_041473595.1 Vibrio sp. 10N.222.46.A1 | reverse complement strand
GGCGGTAACGTTGTTTTAGGCGCTTTTGTTGTGAATTTTTCTAACATCGAGACCTGAGATAACCTGTATAAAATGAATGGAGTGATATTATCAATCCGGTGTTTTAGGTGTATCTTTACTTAAGTGACGCTCGTTTCTAGCTTTACGAAATCACCAAAACTCGGTGAGCCTGCCCTAAACAAAGAAGACTATGAATAAAAGACAGTTTGTTGCCCACTATTTGCGCATGAATCGCCCCTCGTACTTACTGGCGATTGTGTTCATTTTTCTCGTTAACTGGTTACAGGTAGAGATCCCTCGTTATATCCAACTTGCCATCGATCTTATTGAGGATGCTTCAACAACGGGCCATCAGCAGCTTCAAACCTATGTTTGGATCGTGGTCGGCATGTCGGTTGCCATGGTGGTGGTGAGAATTCTGTCTCGTATCTATGCGCTTAATCCGGGGCGAATTACAGAAGCCGCACTAAAGAGTACACTTCTACAAAAGCTGAATCGCTTACCGAGCAGCTTTCATGAACGTTTTGCATCTGGTCGGCTAATTTCAATCATGAATAATGACCTTAGCGGCATCCGACTGATGTTTGGTGTGGGGTTTCTTCAGTTCTTCAATGCGTTACTCGCGTTATCGCTGACACCTCTTTATATGTGGCGTATATCGCCAGAACTCACACTGTATTCGATTATTCCTATCTCAATCGCTTTTGTGATTTTTCGGGTGGGCTTCAAGCGTATGAAAACGCTGCATTTAGAGCACATGAAACGTCTGCAAAACCTGTCTGCTCAGCTAATGAGTTACCTGTCTGGGATTGATTTGATTAAGAGCCAGCAGATGTCACCTTGGGTGAAAGCTGAAACTGAAAAGCTGAATCAGTTATT
This sequence comes from Vibrio sp. 10N.222.46.A1, assembly GCF_041473595.1. Lineage (NCBI taxonomy): Bacteria > Pseudomonadati > Pseudomonadota > Gammaproteobacteria > Vibrionales > Vibrionaceae > Vibrio > Vibrio sp. 10N.222.46.A1. The sequence goes on along the minus strand of NZ_JBFRSN010000599.1, from coordinate 15,285 downwards.
ACTTGAATGCCGCCTTATAATTACACGTATTCAAGTCTTCTTTATGCCAGTACTCGACTACGCCAATGACCTGATGAAAATCATCATTCTTGGGCTCGGTGGCTACATGTTAATGAGACAAGAGCTAACCCTCGGTGAGATTACTGCCTTTCTGACTTACTCGGTTTTGCTCGCTATGCCATTGATGCAGCTTGGCAGAATCGCGACCATTTATCAGCGTGGCATGGTGGGTATTCAAAGTGTACAAACCATTCTTAATGCCAAAGTTCCAGACCTTGATGAAGATAAGCTCACTGAGTTAGATGTTGAATCTCTGAAGGGAAAAACGTTTTCTATTCGCAACCTCAGCTTCAGCTATTCAGGTGAAGAGCGTCTGATTCTCGATGACATCAGCTTTGACATTCCAGCAGGTAAGAAAGTCGCTTTGGTGGGTGCGAGTGGTGGTGGTAAATCTACGTTAATCCAGTTACTGATTGGTGTTTATCAAGCGGATTCTGGATGCATTCGTTATAACGGCGAAACCACCGACGACATCAGCTTCGATGTAATACGCAGTCAAATTGCCGTTGTTTTACAACAACCTATACTTTTTAACGATACATTAAGGCATAATCTGACGCTTGGTGCTGAATACGATGAAATGTCGTTGTGGCGTGCACTTGAAGTCTCTCAAATGCAAGATGTCATCAAGCAACTGAGTAATGGCTTAGATACACAAATTGGTAGGAATGGCGTTCGACTGTCTGGCGGGCAACGACAACGCTTAGCGATAGCCCGAATGGTGCTGAGCAATCCTAAGTTTGTTATTCTAGATGAAGCGACATCAGCACTCGATACAGCAACAGAGTCAGCACTGCATAAAGCGCTGAGCGAGTTTTTGAAAGATCGCACAACTTTGATAGTGGCTCATCGATTATCAGCGGTGAAACAGGCCGATCTAATCTATGTTTTAGAAGATGGGCAAGTTACACAGACAGGAACACATGGTGAATTGGTTGAACAACAAGGATTATATCAAACACTCTACGGCAGTGTGCAATCGCACGCCTGATGTTTATTGTTCTAGAGATTTAAATCAGTGTTGTTCTAGGCATTTAAATCAGGTTAAAAGTCTGATTAGTGTTTCAACTTGGGAGGTCGCGTGACCTCCCCATCCGTAACCAACTCTTTATCAACTAAGCAGCAGTTATCGACTCGGCACCAGTGCGATAGTAGCTCTGTACGTCTTTGTCAGGGCTGCGAACTTCCCGTTGATAAAATGGACATACCTTTGGGGAAATCCGCTTACTGCCCAAGATGCGGTACTCAGCTTTATAGAGGTGGCACCCCTAGCCTGTCTGGAAACCTTGCAATCGCTATTACCTGCTTATTGCTGTTCATCCCCTCACACTTTTTTGAATTCATCAGTATTCGCCTGATTGGTGTCATGATACCTGCGACGTTACCATCTGGCGTATTTACTTTAATGGGTGAAGGCTTCCCTCTACTTGGCTTGTTGATCTTATTCTGCAGTTCGATCGCCCCGTTACTTGTTTGTACCTCGGTACTCATCACCCATTTATCATTGCGCTTTAAGATTTTCACACCATTTCGTTATGCATTAGCTATCATTCAGACACTTAAGCACTGGATGATGTTGGATGTGTTTCTGGTGAGCGTGGCAATCTCGTGCTTCAAATTACAAGATTACTCAGATATTTTCGTCGGCCCTGGTTTAGTTGGTCTGATTCTACTGCAACTTTTCAGTGTGTTACTGGTAAGCCGAATCAGTGTGCGCCGCTACTGGGAAGCTTGGGCTCAAGAGTCTGACTACTCTTTCGATCAAAGTAAGAACGTACACTGTCATAACTGTCACCTGTCTCAGCCTGATGGGCACACTTGCGTGCGTTGTCACCATGACTTATATCATCGCAAACCCTACTCTGTACAAAAGACATGGGCTCTACTTTTTGCCGCCTCAGTGGCTATCGTGCCGGCCAACGTCATTCCAATTTCTATCGTGATAACAAACGGGCAAAGACTAGAAGACACCATCATCTCCGGTGTCGCTTCGCTAATTAATAGCGACATGTATGGCATCGCAGCAATCATTTTTATTGCCAGTATCGTCGTGCCTGTCGCGAAAATACTTGGTCTAACGTATATCTTAATTTGTATCAAAATGAAGCGTGCGGTTTACCATAGACAACGTATGACCATCTATTTCATTGTGAAATGGGTGGGAAAGTGGTCGGTAATGGATCTGTTCGTTATTTCGATCATGATGACCTTGGTCGACCGTGGACAAATTTTAAACTTTACACCAGGTTATGGTGCAGTCGCTTTTGGCGTCGTGGTTGTTCTCACGATGCTGGCGGCGGAAAGCTTAGATCCTAGGCTAATTTGGGATAACTACACCTCTAAAGATGAGTCAGTGAATGAACAACGATAACCAATCACAAACGTCATATTCACCAGAAGTCAGGAAAAACAAAGGTATTTCCCCTTTGTGGATCCTGCCGATACTAACCGTCGCATTAGCGGGTTGGTTGGTCATGAAATCGATACACGATGCAGGACAACGTGTGCAGATATATTTCTCAGATGCCGCAGGTTTAGTCGCAGGTCGAACGACAATTCGCTACCAAGGCTTAGAGGTGGGTATGGTGCGCGACATTACCTTGTCCAAAGATTTATCGAGCATCTATGTCGATGCTGACATCTACCCAGAAGCGAAAAAGCTACTCTCAAAAGGCACGCGTTTCTGGCTCGTAAAACCAACGGCAAGTTTATCTGGTATCTCAGGGTTAGATGCGCTTGTTTCAGGTAACTATATCGCTATCCATCCTAGCGAAACCAAGCAAGAACCAGAAACCGTTTTCCAAGCCTTAGAATCATCCCCTTCTGACTTATTGGCTTCGGAAGGCCTGAATATTTCATTGACGACCAAAGACCTGGGGGGGGTATCTGTTGGCTCTCAAATCGTTTATCGTAAAATTCCAATTGGTGAAGTTTACAACTACCAGCTAAACGACAACGCAAAATCCGTGACGATTCAAGCGGCGATTAAAGATGAATACAGCCATATCATTACCGACCAAAGCCGTTTTTGGAATGTCAGTGGCTTAGGTGCCAGTATTGGATTTTCTGGTGTCGACGTACGCTTAGAAAGCCTCAGTGCTCTGCTTGGCGGTTCAATTGCGGTCGACTCTCCGGGAGAGGGTCAACCCGTAGAGATGAACACCAAATTCAAACTTTACCCAGATTTGAAAACAGCCGGTCGTGGTATCTCGATCAAGATAGCCGTACCCGACGACAACAAGATCAGTGCAACGGGCGCTCCGATCATGTATCGAGGCATCGAAATCGGTCAAATCACTGACCTATCTTTAAGCGAAGGGCGTGAAAACGTCGTTGCATCGGCTGCAATCCAACCGGCATTCAGTGACTTTTTAAATAGCGGCAGTCAATTCGTTTTAGAGGAAGCTGAACTATCACTTACTGGAATGAAAAATATTGCCAACTTAGTCACGGGGAATTTTCTAACCTTGGTTCCAGGTGAGGGTGAAAAAGCGCGTCGATTTACTGCGATTCGCAAAAATGAGTTCAGTCAGGAACAAGAAAAATCCGTTGCGATTCGCTTAACGTCAAACAATTCATTCGGGTTGGATGTCGGTACACAGTTACTCTACAAAGGCATTGCTGTTGGCTCTATCATCCAAGTGGGTTTAGTCGATGGTGTGGGAACTGGCTCTGATAAGCACGAAGTGTTTATGGATGCGCTTGTCGATAACGAATATGCTCACCTAATCAAAAGCCATAACCGTTTCTTTGTGACAGGCAGTGCGACTGCAGAGCTAACCGAATCAGGCTTGAGTGTTACGGTCCCACCAGCAAAACAACTTCTTACTGGCTCAATAAGCTTTGTTAGCGAAGGTCAGTCGAAAGCACGAACTGACTATCAGCTTTTCCAAAGCAAATCGTTAGCAGAAATCGCCAAGTTTAATCAGTCTGGCTCAAAGACGCTTTCGTTGTTTGCGAGCGAGCTACCTTCAATTTCTAAAGGAAGCCCACTACTCTACCGCAACCTACAAGTGGGTAGCATTTCTGATTTTCAGCTTGTCGATGGTGGCGTGAGAATCAAAGTCACGATCGAAAATCGTTACACACACTTACTCAATGAACATACTGTTTTCTGGAACCGCTCAGGCGTTGAGATTGATGCGTCGCTATCGGGTATCAGTATTAAAGCAGCCCCCGTTAAAACGCTTATTCAAGGCGGTATTGCTTTTGACTCTCTTCCGGGAATAGACAACAAACTCGGTGATGTGTGGAAACTTTATAAAGATTCGAAATCCGCGCGAAAATTTGGTCGTGCGATTACGATTACCTCTTCTGGCGATCAAGAAGTCAGCAAAGGCATGGCGATCAAATATCAAGGCGTCACCGTCGGTGAGGTTACCTTGGTGATTCCTAACTTCAATAAAGGCGGTATTGAAATTACTGCGCGTATTTTACCTGAGTACGTAGACAAGATTGCCGTTGCGAAGAGTCACTTCTGGTTAGCAGAACCTGAAATCGGCCTTAATGGCATCAAAAACGTCTCTGCACTGCTCTCTAAGCACATCAACGTAGACCCGGGCAATGGTGACAGAAATACGAAATTTAAGCTTAGCAAGGGGCCAGTACAGCCTGAAGGCAAGATATTCCAGCTACAAAGCGAAACGCGAGGCTCGATATCTGAAGGCACACCTATCCTATTCCGTGAGCTAGAAATCGGCAGTGTTATTGATGTTCAGTTAGGCGAGTTTGCTGACCGAATCATCTCTACGATTCAAATCGAACCTGACTACGCGTATCTGATCCGCGCAAACACCGTGTTCTGGAACGTATCTGGTGTCGATGTCTCTATCGGTCTCTCTGGCGCAAACATCAAAGCTGGAACGGTAGACAGCTTGTTAAGAGGTGGTATTACATTCTCAACGCCACCGACCAATGAACTTCAGCCAGTGGCAAACGAAGATCAGTCTTTCTATCTCTATCCTAAAGCCGAAGATGAGTGGAAATCATGGAGAACCGCAATTCCTCGCCCATAAAGTGAACCCTCAGAAGCTCCATGCAAATTAATACCGCTTAACAAAGAATAATTCATCATCAAAATGCAGCCATTCGGCTGCATTTTTGTTGTTTGCTATAAATATGGTTTAGGACGGCCTCATTTTGCTTTAAACTCCCCCGCATCAATGCAATAAATCGAGACACTCTTTTGCACGCTAACGTATATATTCCTGAAGAATTCCTAACGCACATCGAATCAATCATGCCTAGTCATCTAGATATAGCTTCTTTTGTCGCGTCATGCCAAAAACCACTTCGTAAAAGTATTCGAGTCAACACATTGAAAATCAGTGTTGAGGACTTCTTAGTACGAGCAAAAGACAAAGGCTGGGAACTGGAACCTGTACCTTGGTGCGAAACGGGGTTTTGGATTACAGCTGATGAAAGTGAAGCGCCACTAGGTAATACGGCAGAACACATGTCTGGCCTTTTCTATATCCAAGAAGCCAGTTCTATGATGCCACCGTCAGCACTTTTCCAAGGTGGGGCTGACTACCAAGCCGTATTAGACACTGCGGCTGCACCCGGTTCTAAAACAACGCAAATCGCGGCGCTAATGAATAATCACGGCGTATTGATTGCCAATGAATACGCAGCAAGCCGTGTGAAAGTCCTTCACGCTAACATCGAACGTTGTGGTGTTCGTAATGCCGCTCTAAGTAACTTTGACGGTCGAGTTTTCGGTGGTTGGTTACCAGAACAGTTTGATGCTGTGTTGCTAGACGCGCCCTGCTCTGGTGAAGGTACGATTCGCAAAGACGCTGATGCGATGAAGAACTGGACGTATCAATCTGTAGTCGATATTGCTGACACTCAAAAAGATCTGATCGAAAGTGCTTTTCATGCTCTCAAACCTAACGGCGTGCTGGTTTACTCAACCTGTACGTTAAGCACGGAAGAGAACCAACAAGTGTGTCACCATCTAAAAGAGACCTTTGGTGATGCGGTAGTGTTCGAATCTCTTGAATCACTATTCGACAATGCTAAAGCAACCACGACAGAAGAAGGCTTTCTACACATTTTTCCACAAGTGTATGATTCAGAAGGTTTCTTCGTTGCACGCATCCGTAAACTAGCGTCTGTGACACCACCAGAAGTGAAAAAACGTCTGGGCAAATTCCCATTTGAAAAAGCGTCAAAGAAAGCTCAACAAGAAGTCGCTGAACATCTGCTGGGCGCACTCGATATCGAACTACCAAGTGATACTCAAGTTTGGATTCGTGACAAAGACGTTTGGCTATTCCCGGAAGCGCTAGAGTAATAAACAATCATTAACCCAACGCGCTGATCATGTCAGGTCTAAAACCGGACCAATGGCGGTCATTGGCGACAACCACGGGAGCTTGTCGATAACCCATTGATTGAACCCTTTCCATTGCGATTTCGTCGCACGTTAAATCAACAACTGTATGCTCAATACCTTTGCTCTGTAACGCCTTAACCGTTGCTGTGCATTGCACACACTGTGGCTTGGAATAAACGATGACATCCATATTATACAACCTCAACCAAATCTTAATGATAATCATTATTAATATATATTGGCACATATAGTATTTGGGATTTATGTTTTGTCAACATATTGATCCTCGACCTAAAGACCATAGACAATACATGGTTGATATGCAAATGATAATCAATATCATCTATTGTCACCAGTCAAATATGGAGCAGTAAGGTGAGTATTTCGAGTTCCGGTTCTAATGACATATCCATACATGATATGGAGTGGCAAGGCGTCACGTTAAGTGAAAGTGCCGCAAACAGAATTTCCCAGTTATCACATGGACAAAAGCACTTCCACCTCACGGTTAAGTCCTCTGGCTGTACAGGGTTTGCATATGAAGTAGCACTGATCGATTCGCCATCCGATGACGACATCAAGTACGAATCACATGACGTCATTTTCTATATTGCACTCAAAGCCCTACCTATGATCGATGGCACAGAGATCGACTTTGTGCGTCAGGGTTTAAACAGTAATTTTGTATACAATAATCCCAAAGTGAAGAACCTTTGTGGATGTGGCGAGAGTTTTGGAGTTTAACCATGTGCGCATTAGAAACGCAGTCTGAAGCTAAAACGCTACTTGACGTTGAAACGCAAACAAAAATTGAAATGCGACCAGACGCTGAAACGCGACCTGAAATTGACACGCAGCCTGAAGTTACAGAGTTACTGCACAGCAGTCACTATCGTGAAGGTTTCTACACTGAGTTATCTTCAGATACTTTGTCGAAGGGAATCAACGAACAAGTCGTTCGAGCAATCTCCAAAAAACGTAACGAACCCGAATGGATGTTGGAGTTTCGTCTCAAAGCATTCCGTAAATGGCGAACGATGGAGGAACCGCATTGGTTAAAAGCCGATTATCCAGACCTAAATTACCAAGATTACAGTTACTACTCCGCGCCAAGTTGTTCTAGCTGCGACAAAGATAGTTGTGATAAAGATAGTGGTGATGGCTCGAATGAATTTTTAACCGAAGAAGTCGAGACAGCCTTTGAAACACTGGGGATTCCAGTTAGAGAAGGTTCAGAAATTGCTGTCGATGCAATCTTCGATTCAGTTTCCGTCACCACTACCTATCAAAACGAACTGAAAGAACTCGGGATCATCTTCTGTTCATTCAGCGAAGCTATCCAAGAATACCCTGAACTTGTGCAGCAATACTTAGGCACCGTTGTTCCACCTGAAGATAACTTCTTTGCGGCTTTGAATGCCTCTGTTGCCTCTGACGGCACTTTTGTTTACATCCCGAAAGGTGTGAGATGCCCAAGAGAACTCTCTACCTACTTTCGAATAAACCAAGCAAAAACAGGCCAGTTTGAAAGAACAATTTTAGTGGCTGATGAGGACTCATACGTCAGCTACATTGAAGGTTGCTCTGCCCCGATGAGAGATACCTATCAGCTTCACGCCGCCGTCGTAGAAGTCGTCATTCACAAGCGTGCTGAAGTTAAATATTCCACAGTGCAAAACTGGTTCTCAGGAGCAGAGGATTCACAAGGCGGCATACTCAACTTTGTAACCAAACGTGCGGTTTGCGAAGGCGAGTACAGCAAAATGTCTTGGACTCAATCAGAAACAGGTTCAGCGATAACGTGGAAGTACCCAAGCGTAATTCTCAAAGGAGACTACTCTGTTGGTGAGTTTTTCTCCGTCGCTCTAACAAATGGCGTTCAACAGGCCGATACCGGCACCAAGATGGTTCATATAGGAAAACACTCTCGCTCTACCATCATTTCAAAAGGGATTTCAGCAGGCAAAAGCCAGAACAGTTACCGAGGGCTGGTTAAAGTCACCCCTAACGCAGAAGGTGCGAGAAACTTCACTCAGTGCGATTCAATGTTAATCGGCGCTGAATGTGGGGCTCACACTTTTCCTTATATCGAAGTCAAAAACCCGTCGGCTCACGTTGAACACGAAGCGACGACCTCTCGAATTGGCCAAGATCAACTGTTTTACTGCACCCAAAGAGGGATCAGTGAAGACAACGCCATATCCATGATCGTCAATGGTTTTTGTAAAGACGTATTTTCAGAATTACCACTCGAATTCGCTGTTGAAGCGCAGAAACTTCTATCAATCAGCCTCGAGCATAGTGTGGGATAAAATGTTAGAAATTAAAAATTTACATGTCAGCGTTGAAGAAAATACTATCCTAAAAGGTATTAACCTAACTGTTAAACCTGGTGAAGTTCACGCAATTATGGGACCGAATGGGTCGGGAAAAAGTACCCTATCCGCCACACTGGCAGGCAAGGATGATTACGAGGTCGTCAGTGGTGAGATTGTTTTCAAAGGTCAAGATCTTACAGAGCTAGATCCAGAGGAAAGAGCCGGTGAAGGGGTATTTTTAGCCTTTCAGTACCCTGTCGAAATTCCAGGTGTCAGTAACAAACTCTTTCTAAATACAGCTCTCAACGAGGTTCGTGAATATCGAGGCTTAGAACCAATCGATCGTTTTGACTTTGAAGATCTATTGGAAGAAAAAGCGCAATTGTTGAAGATGCCGGCAAATTTACTCCAACGCTCTGTCAATGAGGGATTCTCTGGTGGAGAGAAAAAGCGCAATGACATTCTACAAATGGCGGTGCTCTCACCTGATCTTTGTATACTAGACGAGACCGACTCAGGTCTAGATATTGATGCCCTTAAAGCCGTCTCTGAAGGTGTAAACGCGCTGCAGAATGAGCAACGAGCTTTCATTTTGGTCACGCACTATCAACGTATCCTCAATTACATCAAACCAGATTTCGTGCACGTGTTGTACCAAGGAAAGATTGTAAAATCTGGTGACCACACGTTAGCTCAAGAATTAGAAGAGAAAGGCTATGGGTGGATCATTGATGAACAATAAACATTCATTGCTTGATTCATTTGAAACCCTTGTTCGACCGCATGAGTGGCAAAAAAAACAATGGTCTAAATTGCTTGGGGTTGAGTTACCGTCCCCTCAACATGAGGACTGGAAATACACGCCTCTTGACCGATTAAACGAACTAGAGCTAAGCAGCGCACCACAGCAGTCGACAGCTAACACGCCATACAACAAATTCAGTTTAGACATTGATGCTTATCGATTAGTCTTCGTCGACGGCTTCTTTTTAGCTCGATACTCCGACTGGATTCCAAAAGTTCGAGTGACTCCCACCTGCGCGCTCTCTCCAATTGAAATCGATGAGCTATCTCGTTCAATAAAGCCAGACGCTTTTACCTATATTACTGATGCTACCGCTTCAAGTGGCATATTAATCGAGGTCGAAGCGAATACGCAGGTATCGAAACCTATTCATCTTCTGCATATCAATTCCGGAAAACAAGGTGATGTATCAAGCTACAGAAGCCATATTGAAGTCGCAGATCATGCGGAAGTCACCGTCATCGAACACCATGTTTCACAAGGTAGTGGTAGAGGCGTAACATTATCTCGCTTAACACAACACGTTGGTTGTGGTGCTCACTATCATCACACTAAAATTGTCGAAGAGGCCTTAAGTCAACATCACTTCGGTCATAACGATTTGGTGATTAATGCGCATGCTAGCGCCTACTCTTGTTGCTTGCTCTACTCCGGCCAATTGATACGACATCAAGTAAGTTCAGAACTGACTGGCGAACAAGGTTTTGTCGCTATGGACAGTATTTCCCTACCTCAAGGTGAGGCAGTTTTTGATACTCGCACCTATTTGAAACACAACTCTCCCCACTGCCAAAGTGAACAAAATCATAAAACCATCGCTCGAAACCAATCTAAGTCTGTTTTCGACGGCATGATCTATGTTGACCCTACCGCGCAAAAAACAGACGGGCAAATGGACACCCACAGTCTGATTTTAGGCGATGAAGCCCAAGTAAACTCTAAACCTCAATTAGAGATTTATGCCGATGATGTCAAATGCAGCCATGGTGCAACAACAGGGCAAATCGACCCAAACCAAATCAACTACTTACGCTCTAGAGGTATCCCAAAAGAACGAGCCGAGCACATGATTACCTCTGCGTTTGTCATTGGCGTTACCGAGAGAATTAAACACCCCGCCCTAAGACAATCTGCGATAGATAAAATCAATGCGTCACTCAATAAAGGATGTCCTAATGATTGATTCGAGCGAAAAGACAAGCCCTTGGTTTAACGACTTCCCAGCTCTAAGAACTCAAGTTTACGACAAGCCTTTGGTCTATTTAGACAGTGCTGCAACGGCCCAAACCCCTCAAATCGTTATCGACCGCATGACTCAGTTTTATCAACATGATTATGCGAGTGTTCATCGCGGTGTCCATTACCTAAGCTCTAAAGCAACCGAAGAAATGGAACAAGTAAGAGAAAAACTTGCTCAGTTCATTTCAGCTAAATCCCGAGAAAGTATTGTGTTCACCAAAGGGACGACAGAGGCCATCAATCTCGTTGCGAATAGCTATTTGCGCCCTAGGTTAAAAGCGGGTGACGAAATCATCGTGACGGAAATGGAGCATCACGCCAACCTTGTTCCTTGGCAGATGCTTTCTGAAATTTATAATGTCAACATTCGTGTTTGGCCAATGGCAAAAAATGGCTATTTGAATCTCAACGACCTTGTGTCGTTAATGAATACAAAGACAAAACTGCTGGCAATTAGCCACGTATCGAATGTTCTAGGCCGCGTAAACCCAATTAAAACGATAGTCAAAGCAGCACATAAAGCAAAAGTCCCCGTGTTAGTCGACGGTGCTCAAGCTGTCATGCACGATGAAGTCAATGTGACGGACCTCGATTGTGATTTCTACGCCTTCTCTGGGCACAAATTGTATGGCCCGACAGGCATCGGCGTGCTTTATGCAAAAAAAACACACCTCGACAACATGGTGCCATGGGAAGGCGGCGGAGCCATGATCGATCAAGTGACCCTGCCTTTGGGAACCTCGTTTGGCCAAGCGCCATGGAAGTTCGAAGCAGGTACTCCGAATATTGCCGGCATTTTAGGTTTAGGCGCCGCTCTAGACTACATTGAAGCTATCGGCTTCAAAGAGATCTCTGGCTATGAAAAAAATATAATGAATTATTTGGTGGAGAGCATTAGACAGGTACCAGCAATAGAGCTCTATGGCGACGATGATAACCGCACCGGCGTTTTGGCCTTTAATATGAAAAACCAACACTCTTTTGATGTCGGTTCATTCTTAGATAGGTATGGTATTGCGATTCGTACCGGGCATCTCTGCGCAATGCCCCTTTTAAAACGACTCGGTCAAAACTCGCTGTGTCGCGCATCGATTGGCATGTATACAAGGCCCAAAGACATAGACGCCTTGTGCCAGTCACTAAAACGAATCCACCAACTATTAAGGTAATTTATGTCCCCTGAAAAGCTCCAGAGAAACTTCGAGCGATGCGTTGATTGGGAAGAACGTTATATGTATTTGATAGAATTGGGAGACCGGTTAGAGCCCTTCCCTATGGAAAAGATGAATAAAACACATCTTATCGCAGGCTGCCAAAGTAACGTATGGCTAGATCTTTACATCGGTCAACAGAATAAAATGTCGATACAAGCGACCAGCGATTCTTCATTAGTTAAAGGTTTGCTGGCGTTGGTGTTGATCGCCTATAACAACCAACAACCCGCGAGCGTTCTAGAATTCGATATTAAAGACTGGTTCCGCCAGTTAGATTTAAAATCTCAGCTTAGCGCCAGTCGGAGTCAAGGTTTAGAAGCCATAATAAAACATATTCGGTGTCACGCTCGGGCTGTTTAACCTTCAATAAACAATAGCCCAGCATGATTAGATCACGACATTTTGCTTCTTCTAAAAAGCGAACATAAAAAAGCCCCAACCTAAGTTGGGGCTTCGTTCTATCTATCTATCTATCTATCTATCTATCTATCTATAATTACAGCTTAAAACGGCTGATTTCATTTTCTAGTTCATTAGACAGTTCAGAAAGCTGAGCAGCTTGTTCTGCAGCTTGGTGCGCTTCACCTGCTAGCTCGTTAGATACGTCACGGATTCCTTCAGTGTTACGAGTAATCTCAGACGTTACTGACGCTTGCTCTTCTGCAGCAGAAGCGATTTGAGTCGCCATATCACTGATACGTTCAACAGCAGCATGAATTTGCGTTAAGCTAGCGGCCGCTGAGTTTGAGTCATCAACACTGGTTTCAGCAAGCGTTCGGCTATCGTTCATGATACTTACCGCTTTGCCCGTTGTACCTTGCAGTAATTCAATCGTTTGTTGAATTTCTTGAGTTGAACCGTGTGTACGTTGGCTCAAAACTCTCACTTCATCAGCAACAACCGCAAAACCGCGACCTTGTTCGCCAGCACGGGCAGCTTCAATCGCTGCGTTAAGTGCAAGTAAGTTAGTTTGTTCAGCAATGCCTTGGATATTGGACAAGATAGCGTTGATGCTATTGCCGTGCTCTTCAAGCTCAAGAATCACGTTCGTTGCAACTTGAACTTCTTGTGCAAGGTTTTGGATTGAGCTTTGAGTCTGTGTAACTTGACCCGTACCGTGCTCACACGCGCCAACAGCTTCAGATGAATTCTGTGCAGTTTGATCAGCATTACCCGCAATCTCTTGTGTTGCTGCAGCCATTTCGTTCACGGCTGTTGCTACCATATTGATTTCGTCTTGTTGCATCTGAATGCGAGCACTACGCTCTTCAGCTTGAGAAGCCGTTTGACGTGCTTGGTTACCTAGCGCAGCAGATACTTCGCTTAGCTTGATCACCATGGTGTGCATGTTGCCTACAAAACGGTTGAAGTTTTCAGCAAGCTTACCAATTTCGTCATCGCTCTTAGGCTCAAGACGTTGTGTAAGGTCGCCCTCACCTGAAGCAATTTCTTCAAGTGCCGCTGAAACACGGTTCAAATCACGGAATAGGAAGCTCACTAACCAGGACACTAATACGATTACGATTAACGTAATAATGACCGCCGTTGTGATCAACTGAGTAAGTAGTGTTGAGTGATTCGCTTCTTCTGTTGCTTTGTCCATCTGAACTGCAAAAATCCAGTTCGTATTAGGCACATTAGTGAAGTAAAGAAGCTTCTCAGCACCGCGCTCTTTGATGATCTCGATGCTACCCGTACGCACTGCGTTTTCGATGATAGGCATAGAAATGTCGTTTGAAAGCTGGCTTACAGGCTTAAGGCTCAGTGCTGAGTCTGGGTGTGCTAGGAATGTGCCGTCAGAGGCATCAATGAGCATTGCGTAAGCGTTGTCACCAACATCTAAGCTGATAACATCGTTGACTAGTTGATCAATAAGTACATCCGCACCAACAACACCAACAAGCTTACCGTTATGACGAACAGGTTCAGCAATCGTAACTAGAAGCGCTTGGGTAATCGCATCTTGATAAGCGGTTGTAATAATTTGCTTACCGGCTGCGTTTGCTTCCTGGTACCAAGGGCGTTGACGAGGATCGTAACCGGCGCGATTACGTTCAGGATGTGAACGGTACATTCCGCCTTCTGGAGTACCTAAAAAGATATCGTCAAAGCCACCCGCTACACGAGCTTGCTTAAGGAAAGGAACAACATCATCCTCTCGTGAAAAGTCATTAAATGCTGATGCGATATCGGTGCGGATATCAATCCAGTTTTTAATACCTTCAGATGCTGCTTCTGATACGCTTTCAGCTCGCAGGTATACGCCGTTACGAGTCTGTTCAAATAATTGGTTTGCTGATAACCAAGTTAACGCTGTTGCCATAACGACAACAGCAGATAGGCTAGCACCTATTAACTTCTGCTTAAGTGTTAGTTTCATGTCAAAGTTTCACGAGTAGTGGATAATCTAGCGAATACTACCCAATTTAAGCAAACGATTCGAGCTATTTCACAGTTTTACATCACATTATATTTGCAATAAAACCAAAAACTTAGCTTTCGCCAATTACTTGACTTTTCGCCAAATTCAAGGCGCCATTTCAACGACGATTTCTACGATATATACAGTTTTACAGGCTGTAAAATGGATAAAAAAAGGCAGGAGAGTTTCCTCTTCTGCCTTTTGTTTTACTTTGTATTCGACATCAAAAAGATGAAAAATCGAATAGTACGTAGTCTATCTTTTCTCTGTTCGCATACCCATTAGTAGGCTCACACACATCAACAATAGAATGATGGTGAATGGCAATGCTGTTGAGATTGCACCCGCTTGCAGAGCTTGAACGGCTTCAGTACCGCCAACCCACAATAGAGCTACTGCAATCGCACCTTCAAGGAACGCCCAGAATACGCGTTGAGGCACTGGCGTATCAACTTTACCACCAGCGGTAATACTGTCGATGACTAAAGAGCCCGAGTCAGACGATGTAATAAAGAATACGAGAACCAATACAACCGCAATGATTGAAAGCAGAGTACCAAACGGCAATACATCAAACATTTGGAACATTGCCAGTGATACATCAGTTAAGCCATTTTGACCTAGGGTACCAACCTTATTCACGATTTGATCAATTGCCATACCACCAAACACTGACATCCAAATGATAGTCACTGTCGTTGGAACAATCAGTACCGCTGTAATGAACTCACGAACAGTACGACCTTTAGAAACACGCGCGATAAACATACCGACAAATGGAGACCATGAGATCCACCAGGCCCAGTAGAATACAGTCCAACCATGTAACCAAGCTTCATCTTCACGACCGTGAGGGTTGCTCAACGGAATGATGTTCTCGATGTATG
>NZ_JBFRSN010000598.1:0-4718 GCF_041473595.1 Vibrio sp. 10N.222.46.A1 | reverse complement strand
TAGGTTTTCAACCACAAGTGCGTTACGGAATAGCTCTTTAGACTGTTCGAAACGGATGAATGGGTTTTGACGGCTAGACGCTTTAACTTCGTCTAGTTGGATCTTATCGATCTGCTTAGCACGAGACGTTGCTTGCTTCGCTTTAGATGCGTTAGCAGAGAAACGAGATACGAACGTTTGAAGTTCAGCAATTTGTGCTTTCTTCTTAGCGTTGTCAGACAGTAGACGTTCACGAGCTTGAGTCGCAGCCGTCATGTACTCATCGTAGTTACCTGGGAATAGACGAAGTTCGCCGTAATCAAGGTCAGCCATGTGTGTACAAACAGAGTTTAGGAAGTGACGGTCGTGCGAAATGATGATCATTGTGCAGTTACGTTGGTTTAGCGTATCTTCCAACCACTTGATGGTGTCCATGTCCAGGTTGTTCGTTGGTTCGTCAAGAAGCATGATATGCGGGTCTGCAAACAGTACTTGAGACAATAGAACACGAAGTTTCCAACCTGGTGCTACTTCGCTCATTAGACCGAAGTGCATAGATTCTTCAATACCTACCGCAAGAAGAAGCTCACCCGCTTTCGCTTCTGCCATGTAACCGTCCATTTCAGCGAACTGAACTTCAAGATCAGCTACCTTCATGCCGTCTTCTTCGCTCATTTCAGGCAAAGAGTAAATGCGGTCACGCTCTTGCTTAATAGCCCAAAGCTCTTTGTGACCCATGATAACCGTGTCGATTACCGTGAATTCTTCGTAAGCAAATTGGTCTTGGTTTAGTTTAGCTACGCGCTCGTTTGGATCGTAGCTTACGTTACCAGCACTTGGCTCAAGTTCACCAGATAGGATCTTCATGAACGTCGATTTACCACAGCCATTCGCGCCGATTAAACCGTAGCGGTTGCCTTCGCCGAACTTAACTGAAATATTTTCGAAAAGTGGCTTAGCGCCGAATTGTTGGGTGATATTTGCTGTGGAGATCAATGCCGTTACCTTTTTAATGTGAAAAACGCCGCAACGTTACTTGTTCGGGGCTTTAACTGCAAGTCTTGATTGCAATTACCCGCTATTAAGTGAGTGATAACCCAACCAAATCATAGTTTGAGCTGACTCACACTTTTGATTTTCTATTTATCGACGAAAAGCCGCTGATTTTCAGGGAAAACAAAATATCAAACGGCGCCCTAAAATGGGAGAGATATAACGTCCCAAATCATGCCGACCATTGAATATATCGTATGCTGATTAGTTACAGTAAAACCAACCCGATCAAAGCACGCACAGACATAGCCAATATGCTCAAATACTAGCCTAATCCCTGACAATTTCATGACAAAATCGATCGAAACAGGAATAAAGTACTCGCCCCCGATACGGGGTTGGATTTCACAAAGTAAGATTATCTAACTATAGTAATCCTAACCTCATAATTCTAAGAGACTTTTATGCGTTCACTATCGCGCTTCTTACTCCTCACTTTAGCCATTCTCTCATGGCCTAGTCATGCCAACTTGGAATATGACTTACAATCTCAGCCGCAGGTATCCGATTCTGCTGTTGACCTCGATGCTCGAATTGATTCGTTACCCGATCCCCTCTTTATGGAGTCGTCGGACCGACGCCAAGTCAATATCTTGTTAGCTGAAGTTCTGCGAGTTCAAAAGCAGGAAATCAAAATCTTCGAGCAACAGATAAAAGCTTATAGAGATAACAACGACGTCGCTCAATGGTTTGAGGTTCAAACCAGTTACGTCACTTTGAATAGCTTAAACGTCAGTAAACAACATCTTCTGGAACAGACGAGCTCTGCGAACAAAGAGCGCTTAACCGGTTTTGGCCCTTATGGTGTTACCCAGTTTAAGCAAGAATGGGAATTAACTAAGCTCAATATTGAGTATCTTGCATACTTCCAAATCCGAAGCTTCAAGGCGTTAGTTAACGATATCTTTATTTCGCCCGTACCTGTGATTGGTGCGTCGTTAAAAGTGTTGTTCATCTATTTCGGTTTAGTGTGGTGGCTTGCTAACAGCACTCGCTTAATTGAGTTGTTTCGAATTAACTTTCTTGAAGCGAAAACGAATCCTCCTTTCTTGGTTCGTGTCATTTGGTACATCAGCCGCGCTGAAATTGCGATTGCTTGGCTAATTGCCATCACATTGTCATTGAGAGTGCTTTCTAGTATCCCTAGTCTGCAACATTTGATTTTCCTGGAGATCTTCACGTGGTGGATTCTAGGTGGTTCGATTGCCATCAGCTTTATTTTGGAATTTGCCTACCGTTTGGGTCGTACATCCAATCAAGAAGTGATCGCGCTGCGCCTATCGACTATCCGCCGTTACGTGTGGAGCTTCATCGTAGCGGGTGTGATTCTGCAAATATCAAGTATTACGCTAGGCAAAGGCACGATTTATAGTTGGATATATAGTGCTCTGTTTTTCTGGTTTGTATTGGTTACGGTTTCAGTGCTCAGGTTATGGAGGGCGAAGGTCTTCGATACACTTCAACACATTTCTGAACGTCCGGTATGGGTGAGTTGGGCGGTAAACCGTAAGGGTACGTTCATACTTAATATATTGGCGACAGCCATTGGTATCGTGTGGCTGAGCGTTTACAACTTCCAACACCGAATTATGGCCCTTCTGTCTAACTACACGCTGTTTAGCCAAGCTTTAGCGTATCTGTTTAGAATCGAAGTAGCTAAGCAGTCAGATCTCGATAAGAATCAGCAAAACTTGGTTCGAATCAAAGGCGATCAAACGTATGAATACATTCTGCCGGGTAATATAGACAGCACGTTAATTGACTATGCCGGTGACGAGGTTAAGCAACTGTCTCGCTACTTGATGTCAGACAGCCCGGCTATCTGTATTGTTTCAGGCGAGCGTGGTGTGGGCGCGACAACGCTGCTTTATACTTTGCTGCACAAAGTATCTAACGCTGAGCCCGTATATGTAAGCTGCCCTTACGCGGGTTACCAAGAGCTGTTGGCACATCTAGCCGTGAGCATCGGCTTGGAAGAAGAAGCGACTGAAATTCAAATATTAGCGCACCTTCGTAAGAGCAATACCACTTACCTTATCGCGATAGATAACGCTCAACGACTGGTGAAACCAATGGTTGGCGGTCTGTCTGATTTGATTCGTTTGACCAACCTTCTGCGTCGTTCTAAAAAGAACCACCGTGTCGTGATATCGATCGCCAAATCAAGTTGGCGATTTGTGGATAGAGCGCGTGGTGAGCGTCTGCTGTTTGATTTGGTGTGCTTCCTTCCGCGTTGGACAGAGAAACAAGTGGGTGAACTTCTAAATAGCCGTATCAATACGGAGCTTGAGAAGCCGTTGTCTTTTGATGGCTTAGTGGTCCCTAAGCAATGGGACCAAGATGACATGAGTGAAGAAGAACGTGCACGCCAAGGTTTCTATCGAATTTTGTGGCACTACTCTGATGGCAACCCTACCGTTGCGCTGCGTTTCTTCCGACTCTCTTTGAACCGAAATAAAGAGACAGATCAAGCGGTAGTACGTTTATTCCATGTCCCTGAAGCGCAGGAACTAGAGAATATGCCTAAACCTATGTTGGCTGTACTTCGTTCTATTGTACAACTGGAAATCGCTTCTCCAGAAGTGTTGTCTGAATGTACACAGCTGAGCACGGCAGAGATAACGGGGATTCTGCGTTACTTTGAAAGCCGTGGTTATATTGGTTGGCATGAAGAAAAGGCTCGAATTTCCGAGCACTGGTTCCGCCACATTACTAACGTTCTTGATCGTCAACATCTACTGGTGAAGTAAAATGAAGAAGTTATTTATCCTACTATTTGTTGGCTTGGCAAGTGCTGTCAGTTTCCCGACCTTTGCGACGGAAGAGTTAGCTAACGTAGAAAACATCTCTAAGATAGCGAGCTTGGTGCGATGGAGCGGCGTGTTCTTCTCCATGATCGTTATTGCCGCAATGTGGTTGTTGCTTAAGTTCATCAATTCGTTAGTGACCAGTTTTGGTAGTCAGTTCGTGCAATATCGAATGCTGCTACAAAAGCTGCAATCGTTTACTCAGTTCTTTATCTACGTGAGCACCGGTCTTATCGTGTTCATGATGAGCTTTAGAATCAACGACCAAATCTTAGCTTTGATTGGTGGTACGCTCGCCGTGTCGGTCGGCTTTGCGCTTAAAGACTTGGCAGCATCGTTTATCGCCGGCATCACTGTGATGATTGACAGACCGTTTCAGGTTGGTGACCGCGTCACGTTCGAAGGCAACTACGGCGACATCATCACCATTGGTTTACGTTCGGTACGAATGAGAACCCTGAACGATGACATCATTACTATTCCGAACAACAAGTTCTTAAATGAAGTGACCACCAGTGGTAACTATGGCGCATTGGACATGCAAGTGGTGATTCCGTTTTACGTCGGTATGAATGAAGACATCACCCTAGCCCGCGACCTGATTCAAGAAGCCGCGTCTTCAAGTCGTTACATACACTTGCCAAAGCCTGTAACGGTTCTGGTTAAACAGACGATTACCGACAACTACCTAGCGATACAGTTGACGTGTAAGGCTTATGTGGTGGACACCGCGTATGAGAAATTGTTTGAAACCGACATTACCCTGCGTGTGATGAAAGAGTTTAAGAAGCACAACATCAACCCACCGAAGATTTCAGTGGCAGCGCATTAGGCTTTTCATATTTTAGACGCTTGTAATTGTTCGACATGGCTTGTAAT
>NZ_JBFRSN010000597.1:0-958 GCF_041473595.1 Vibrio sp. 10N.222.46.A1 | reverse complement strand
GCCAGTTCAATAAAACAACGTATAACCAGGTATCTAAAATTGGTTTTCTGAAAGAGGCGCTAGCAGATACTTTTTCATCGCTATTTGGAAAGCTAGGTGTGGCTGAGACACTGATAACGAAGGTCGCGCCGGATATGGCGCACTATTGGTATGAAGATACCTATTTTGGCAGCGATGTCAGGCATAGGCTAATGG
Organism: Vibrio sp. 10N.222.46.A1; assembly: GCF_041473595.1. Classification (NCBI taxonomy): domain Bacteria; kingdom Pseudomonadati; phylum Pseudomonadota; class Gammaproteobacteria; order Vibrionales; family Vibrionaceae; genus Vibrio; species Vibrio sp. 10N.222.46.A1. The sequence continues at coordinate 763 of NZ_JBFRSN010000597.1, read as the reverse complement.
TTGAACTGCAGGAAGCGCTTGATAATCAGGATGATGTGATGATTGTGTCGCACAGCCTAGGGTCGATGATCAGCTATGACGTGTTGTGGAAGCTGTCTCATTACGGCGAGTATAGACACGACTATGGTGCGGACAAGAAGGTCAACTTATTGCTTACGCTCGGGTCACCGTTAGGCGATGAAAACGTAAAAGATAGGCTAAAAGGGAGCCGCTTGAAAGATGAGAAGAAGTACCCTTTAAACATTCAGCAATGGATAAACATAGCGGCAGAAGATGATTTTATCTCTCATGACAGCAAAATTAGAAATGACTTTAAAGATATGCTCAAACTGGGTCTGATACCCGGCGGAATGAAAGACATCCACCCAATCTATAATCTCAATATTCGCAACGGAAAAGGCAATCCGCATGCTTCCATCGGTTATCTCATCAACCCTAAACTCATCACAGTACTGGATGAATGGCTCTCTAGTTGATTTGGTTTACCATCGTCAATTGTTAGCTGCTTGTTCGTTGGAACGCAGATAAAACAAGGCCTCGCGATTGCGAGGCCTTTTTGTGTTCCGACTAAAACTAAATATTAATCGAGGTTAACGAAAGCTTGGGATAATCGCTGGAATCCCCGGAAGAAGGCCAACCAATGCCATTACACCACTTAGCACAATAAACATAATGCCAGGCAACACCCAACGGCTCATTTTACTCAGTTCACTACTGCGTTCTTTACAACCGACTAAGCCTAAGTTATCCAACAGCATGGTGA
>NZ_JBFRSN010000596.1:0-8590 GCF_041473595.1 Vibrio sp. 10N.222.46.A1 | reverse complement strand
CTACCTAAACAACGGCGAACACATGTTGTTCGCCGTTGTTTAGGTAGATACCACATGAACCTGTACCACCAATCATGATCGCGCCATCTTGGCCATTATGTGCACCAATACATGCACCATAGGCGTCTGTATTGAGTGTCATACTTGCGAAAGGGTGTGCTTGTGCCATGAAGTCGAGCCATGCTGACTTCTGTTCAGCACCAGCTAGCGCCAAACCAACATGCATATTAGAAAAATCGTTAGAGTTGAGTTGCCCTTGTTGTGCGGCTTTAGTAATCGCATCAACAATTGAACTCATTGCAACATCGACACCCAAAAGGATGTTGGCACTGCCACTTTTCGCTTCACCAATGAGTTTGCCTTGGTTATCACGAATGCGAGCACGGCAAGATGTACCGCCACCATCAATACCTACGTAGTAAAGCGTCATGATTATTGCTCCTTACACTGTGCTAAATGATTGAACTGTGCTGCAGTCGCCAGTAAGTACCACGCCCCATGAGGGATCCATTGTTCACCCCAGCGCCAGTTTTGAAGCATGTCGTCTTTCTGTGCTGGTGGGTTGAATGCGATGTCTTGTTCGTCTTCGAACCCTGCCGTGATGCCATTGCAAATCCCGCCTTTGGCATTGAAGAAACCAAGTTGTGGTAGATAGTCTGGGTTGTTATGACCGTGGCCATCAAGCATGCACATGTGGTATGGGTTGAGGCCCAAAATCCAGTCAAGGCTATTTTGTGAAAGTTGGATTAGACGCTGCTGAAGGTCATTATCTTTAATGTGCGGTTGAACTAGGTAAGCCATGGTCGCAATTGAGCCAAGACGCGCGTTTTCGCCTTGCCACCAGTAGCCAGTTTCGTTTTGTTGAGCGACGAAGAAGGCATCACGTTTATCACCATCGACAGATTTTACGTATTGTCTTGGGTAGCCAAATGGGTTGATGACTTTGTCGGTAATGTTGATTTCGAACTGACAAGCTTGCTCAACAACCACACGTGCTTGTTCTTTCAACTCAGTGTCAGTTTCATTATCGATGTACTCGCACAGAGCAATTACAGGAAGGCCAGCTTCAGCTGCATGGAAATAGGGGCGAGAGCCATCAGCATTAGCTGACCAAAAGTGCTCAACTGAATCATCAGATTGCTGACGTGCGATCAAGCGACTAGCCCAAGTTCTTGCTTCTAATAGGTATTGATCGTCCTCTGTTACTCGGTACAGTTCATTGGCAGCGAGTAGGGCACAATATTCATCGATGATGTTTTCTTCGCCATCGTTTAGGTACTGCAGGTTATGTTCTTTTAGGTGCCAATAACCGCTAACGGCAGTTTCAAGATAAGTTTGGCTCGAGTAACTGCCCGAGGTTTCAAGTTCAGATGCAGCAGTTAATGCGGCGATAGCAACACCTGCACCTTGTCGGTAGCCCGCTTGCAAGTCCGTTGATTTGTTACCTTCTTGAGTGGCGTATGCGCAGATGTCACGTTGATTGATGTCTTTACTCCACTTGTCGAATACCGTCATGTAAAAGTATCCGTCAGCGTCTTGCATACGCACTAAGAAATCGGCACCGAATAGGGCTTCTTCCACTAAACGAGTCATAGAGAATTTAGGAAAGTCTGAGTTATTGCTAGTCAAGCGCACGCTTTTTAGCATGTTCCAAACGACCATTGGAATTTGTTGTGGGTTAAGGTAGTTACCATAAGACAGGTGGCTAAAATACTTACTTACATCACCTGATGCGTCATACCATCCACCGTGGACATCGACGTATCTGTCAGTGCCCATAATTTGTGCTTGTCGATCTTTTTTGTCGAAACTACCGCCACAGCGTTGTGACTTAAAGTAATGAAGCACATCAGAAAACGTGTGGTTCATTAATAGGTTGCTACCAATCTCAAATACTTCAGAGCGTAGGTTGTCAAAACGTAGGTAGTAGCGACCTGATTCAGTGAATGAACTGAAATCGATAGTGAAGAATTGCCCTTGATGCCAATTTGCTACGCGGCCTTGTTTAACCACATCAAAACTTCCGACAGTGATATGGTTGTCGGCACACACCAAAAGTGCAGTCGTACTTGATAAGCGAGCTTTCTTCGTTTGCAGAATAGCTTGCTTTGGAGCCGTGGATTCGTAGCCAATATGGTTGGTCAATAACAGCATCAATATTCTCCGACAGTCCTAGTTTCTATTGGCTAGGTACTTGAATGTTTTGGATATAAAATGTTTTGTATATAAATAGTTAGGGCCCGCAGACCCTAACTTGGTTTTATTGCTTAGCTTTCGTGTAGGTAACAACGCACAAAGTGGTTATCAGCTAACTGCGTAACCCCTGGTAACTGCTCTTTACACTTGTCCATTGCATGAGTGCAACGGCCTGCAAATGGGCAACCTGCTGAGACTGGTGTCCAAAGAGGGATCTCACCTTTGTTGCCTGCGAGTTGTTCGTGGATCGATTTTTTAGGATCTGGAACCGCAGAAACAAGCAGTTGGGTGTAAGGATGCTGAGGGTTAGCAATCACATCATCGGTATCGCCCCATTCCACCATGTGTCCTACGTACATCACTGAAAGATCTTCAGCAATGTAACGAGCGGTTGCGATATCGTGAGTGATGTAAAGTAGAGACATTTGTTTCTCAAACTTCATTTCTTCCATCAGGTTCAAAACACCAGCACGAATCGATACATCAAGCATCGATGTTGGTTCATCGGCTAATACAACTTCTGCACCAACTGCAATGTTACGGGCTAGGTTGACACGTTGACGCTGACCACCAGAGAGTTGATGAGGGTACTTCTCTGCCGTTGCTTGTGGTGGCACTAAGCCAACTTGCTCTAGAAGATCGTACACACGTTCCTGTAACTCTTTCTTGTTGCCCGGAGATACTTTTTTGTGGATCAACAATGGTCGAGCTATGTGGTGAAAGATGTTATGTGTTGGGTTCAGAGAACCAAACGGGTCTTGCCATACCATCTGCACGCCTTCACGGTAGTGCATAAGATCTTTTCTGCTTGAGATCTCTTGGATATCACGACCTTTGTATTCGATCGTACCGCCCGAAGGTGCGTACATTTTTGCGATCATTTTTGCTGTTGTTGATTTGCCTGAACCTGACTCACCAACCACAGCTAGGCCGCGACTTTTATACATCTTGAATGATACGTCGTTAATCGCACGCATCATTGGGGTTTGAATTGTGGTACTGCTTATTGGGAAGTCTTTTACGACATTCTTGCCTTCTACCAATAATTGACCGAAATCTTTGCTCATAATTGTCTCCAGAATCCTTATTCGCTTTGCTTGCATTTCGGCGGTCGAGCCGCCTTATTCGTTATTCACGCTGAATCAGCGTGCAAGCTATAGCTTCCTTTGTACTATTGGGTCACCGTACAGGTGGCAGTTAGACAAATGTCCCGGGTCGATAGAACGCAGCTTGGTTGGCACCTTGGTACACGTTTCATGTACACGATCACAACGAGCTTGGAAACGACACCCTTCAGGGATCTCTAACAGGTTCAGAGGGTTACCCGGAATGCCTGCTAGTTTTGTCTTTGGCCCTGTTAGTGGAGGGAAAGAACTTCCCAGCCCTTTGGTATAAGGGTGGTAAGGGTTTTCTAGAATATCTTGAGCATTGGCAACCTCGATGAGCTCACCTGAGTACATGATGCCGATACGGTCAGAGAACTCGACCATCAATGACAAGTCATGGGTGATGAACAGAATCGAGAAGCCAAACTCTTCTTTTAGTGCATAGATCTTTTGTAGGATTTCGCGTTGAACAACCACATCAAGTGCGGTCGTTGGCTCATCCATAATGATAAGCTTTGGATTCAATGCTAAAGCGATAGCAATAACCAAGCGCTGACGCATGCCGCCAGAGAATTGGTGAGGGTAGTCACTCAATCGGCTCGGGTGAATATCTACGATTTCAAGTAGACCTTCTGCGCGTTGCTTAGCTTGCTCACGAGTCATGTTGGTGTGACGCATAATTACGTCACAGAACTGCTCTTCCATTGGTAATACAGGATTGAGTGCGTTCATCGCACTCTGGAATACCATCGACATCTCGCTCCAACGGAACGCTTGCATACGGTCATCACTGTATTCAAGGATGTTCTCACCATTGAAGATAACCTCACCACCACTGATGTAAGCGGGCGGCTTATGCAGACGCATAAGAGAGAAAGCAACAGTTGATTTACCACAGCCAGATTCACCAGCTAGGCCGAATACTTCACCTGGAGCAATGTCGAAACTTACGTTGTTACACGCACGTACATCGCCAGACTCTGTGATGTAATCCACGCATAAATTGCGGATAGAAATTAGTGGTTCAGACATGATTATTTATCTCCGCTCCAAAGTGCATTTTGTGGTGGTAGTTCAGGTTCACGTTCTTCTTTGTCTTGTGCTGCTAATTTCTTCCAACGCTTCATGCCTTTGTGAGAACGCAGTTGCGGGTTGGCAATTTCATCGACAGCGAAGTTAAGTAGAGCAAGACCAGTTACAAGTAGTGTCAATGCGATACAAGGAGCCAACAGTTCCCACCAAGCGCCAATCAGCATTGATGAAGAGGTTTGAACGTTGTAAAGCATGATGCCCCAGCTGATTGTGTTCGGGTCACCAAGACCTAGGAACGAAATCGTTGCTTCCATCATGATTGCGTACATCACCGAACCGATGAAGCTCGCGCCAACGATAGAGATAAGGTTTGGAAGAATCTCTACGAAGATAATACGGAATGAAGATTCACCCAGAACTTCAGCGGCTTTTACAAACTCTTTTTCACGCAGTGCTAAGGTCTGGGAACGAACAACACGCGCGCCCCAAGCCCAGGACATAAAGCCGATAACCAAGGTTATGGTGAGTGGCCCTGCCTCACCGATAAAGGCTGCAACTACGAACAGTAATGGGTATTGAGGAATAACCAGCATGATGTTCATTGCGGCTGTCAGAACATCATCGACACGGCCGCCAAAGTAGCCTGCGGAAACACCAATAACCGTTGCTAGTAAACATACGGTAAGACCCGCACCAAAACCTACAGCAAGAGATACGCGTGCGCCGTATACCACTTGTGACCAAACGTCACGACCCATACGAGTTGTTCCCAGTACGTGGTCTGCCTTCTTAGACATTATCAACGTACGACGATCGTCTGCTAGGTTTTGAGCAACCCAGCCATCAGGGTTAGTTTGTGCAGACTTAACCACGAAGCCAGGGTATTCGTGTGGATTACCTGTACGTTTGTCTGGCACATGTTTTGTGATCAATGGAGCCGCAATCGCACCAAGAATAAAAATACTTAGGATGATGACGCCGGTTAAGGCCATCGGGTTACGCCAAATGAGTTTTAGAATATCTTTCATGATTATTTACCACCCTTACGAAGACGAGGGTCAAGAACAACGTAAAGCATGTCTGCAACTAGGTTAAAGAACAGCATGAATAGCGTCATGATAAGCAGTTGACCTTGCAGTACTTGGTAATCACGAGCGTTAATTGCGTTGAAAAGTACGCTGCCAAGGCCTGGGTAGTTAAAGATGATTTCGATAATTAACTGACCACCGATTGCCATACCTAGCGACATAGAAAGTGCTGTCACACTTGGTAGCATCGCGTTACGAGCTGCGTAATTGAATACCACTCGGTTTTCGCTAAGGCCTTTGCCTTTCGCCATGGTGATGTAATCTTCAGCTAGCAGGTTGATCATGTTGTTACGCATGTTTACTAGGAAGCCACCAATTTGAACAATAGATGCACATAGCAAAGGTAAGAAGGCGTGGTAAGCGACATCTTTAATGAATGCCCAGCTTGTCCAATCTGGAATCGTACCCGCGGTATAGGCGTAACCTGTTGGGAACCATTTCAAGCCGATTGCGAAGGTAAACAGCGCAATCATGGCAATAACAACCTGAGGAACGGCTTGTAAAATCAGCATCCCGGGAGTCACAAAGGCATCGTATTTGCTGCCACGTTTCCACGCTGCAAAAATACCTAGGATTGAACCAATAGAGAAAGAAAGAATAACGGCGGTGCCTGCTAAGAATAGCGACCAACCAAATGCTCCACCCAACAGAGTATTTACAGAAAGTGGGTAGAATTGAATTGATGTACCAAGCTCCCAGCTTAGAATGTTCTTCATGTATGCGCCGTATTGAACCAGTAAGCCGCCATCAACGAAGCCTAATAGTTCTTTCATTGCAGCAATACGCTCAGGAGTAACTTGTACAGAAGCGTTCGCAAACATCATGGTAACTGGGTCACCAGGCATTGCTCTTGGAATAATAAAGTTTAACGTCGCTGCAACTAATAGCGCGACAAAATAAAATGACAAACGTCTTAAAAAATAACCCATAACTCACACCTTACTCACCCAGATTGTTTCCCTGTTTCTGGATTCAGGTCGCTCCTAGCGAAATTTGGAACGAAAAATCCCCTGACGACTAGCGCCATACTTTCAATTGATAGTGTGGGGATTTTTATAAGCGGCGTAAGAAGTTACGCCGCAAAGATTGAACGATTACTTATTTAACTGGTTTTAGGTCCAGTACATGAAGTAGACGCTCTGGAATACCAGCCCAAATGTTTGGACGGCCTTTTGGATTTTCTTCGTTCCACCAACCAGTGAATCGAGTTGTGTTGTATTGGTACATGTAAGCACCAGACATCACAGGGATTGTCACTTGGTCTGCAGCGATAATTTGCTGGATACCATGTGCAATATCTAGCTGTTCGTTCTTGTCAGCTGTTTTGTAGAAGCTGTTTAGAAGACCATCTAGCTTGTCATTTTTGTAGAAGTGCATAGCGAAACGAGGCATACCATCACCAGATTGTAGTGATGAGTTGTAAGCACTGTTCCAGTACGTGTATGGATCCGCACCGTGGAAGTAGTTTGTGTATGCTACGTCGTATGTACCTTCAAGCATTGCTTGATTGTAAACAGAGAAGTCAGGTGTACGAGCTTTCGCTTTAATGCCGATTTCGTTTAGTTGCTCTACCGCAAGTTGAACTGTGTTGTTGAAGTCAGTCCAGCCGTTTGGCGATTGAATCATTAGTTCGAAAGATTTGCCTGATGGAGTGTCAACAAAACCATCTTTGTTTACATCTTTGAAGCCAGCGTCAGCAAGAAGCTTCTTCGCGCCTTCAGCGTTGTAAGTGTTGAAGCCTTTGTATTTGTCGTGAGTTTTTTCATCAGACCAAGCTTCAAACGCGTAGCCAAGACCCGATGCGAAATCGTTCACAGTACCGCCACCGTAGAATGCGATGTCGATGATAGTTTGGCGGTCAAGAGCCATAGAGAAAGCACGACGGAATTCAACGTTGCTCAATGCTTCATGCTTCGCAGCATCAGGGTGTTTGAAGTTAACGATGAATGCTTGTGTACCTGCTGGCGGGTACCAGTAGTGGTGTTTAGGGCTTGCTGCAGCGTATGTACGATCGATATCAGGAACGAAAGAAGACGTCCAGTCCATTTCACTGTTTACAACTTTACCTAAGAACTGGTCGTTGTTCGCAATTTGTGGAACACGTAGACAGTCAACATCTAGGTTGTCTGCATCCCAGTAGTTCGGGTTTGCACACTGGATGTACAGTTGCGCTGTAAACGTATCGATTTCTGTAAATGGACCAGAACCTACAGGGTTCTCATTGGTAAACGTTGATGGATCTTTAACGTCTTTCCAGATGTGCTTAGGTACTACAGGTACTTTAGCAATCTCGTAAGGTACGTTTGAGTTTGCTTCTGTTAGTGTGAACTTAACTTGGTTGTCGTTCAGTTTTTCTACAGAAGTTACCCAAGAGTTGATACCAGATTGGTCAAGCTCTGGCTTCTCTTTTACAAGGTTGAAAGAAAAAACAACATCATCAGCAGAGAAAGTTTCTCCATCAGACCATTTAACACCCTTACGAATGTCGAAAACAACGCTCATCAGATCATCTGACATTTTGAAGTTTTCAGCTAGACGGAACACCGGAGTGTTACCGTGCATTTCGTTAAATACTACTAAAGGCTCGTACATGAAGTCAGTTGTAGTATGTAGGTTAGTAGCACCAAGGTACGGGTTAAAGTTACGTACGAATGTAGTGTACTCTTTCGGGTGAACGGTCAGTTCGCTGCGCTCTGCAGCTGTTGCTACTGATGCAAAACCTGTTGTAGCAGTTGCAATAATTGCTGTTGCTATTGCTGTTTTTTTTATATTGGCAAGCATAGCTGTTCCTTACTATTTGCTTTCATTTCACTAATGGATTGAATGTTATCTGTCGCTAATTAGTTAGTAGATACACACTCTAGTTAAAGGCCTACCTCTTCTTCGTTGCTCCAGATTCATCTTTGATTCTGAGAAGTGGTAAGAGTGGCCTGTAGGCCTTTGGCAGGAGTAAGAAAACACCTTATCGATGAATTAATCAAACTCGTTTCCCGTCAAAAACGTTAAAAACACACAGCACCACGTCATTAACGTCAAAATAGCTTGCTTTGGTGGTTTTTTGTGCGTAATTGTTAAGGTGATGTGACTCGCATTTGGTTTTGTGGTGGTAGCTTTTTGTAAGTGGTCACTAACCTTTTCGGCTTTTAATTATAGGGGTTTATCTTACGG
>NZ_JBFRSN010000595.1:0-3267 GCF_041473595.1 Vibrio sp. 10N.222.46.A1 | reverse complement strand
TAAATATACATAGAGAGAAAAGACTATGAAAAAACAAAGCGGTTTCACCCTAATAGAACTAGTGGTGGTAATTGTTATTCTAGGTATTCTTGCAGTTACTGCAGCACCTCGTTTTCTTAACTTACAAGGTGATGCCCGTACATCATCTATGCAAGGCCTGCGTGGCGCAATGGCAGGTGCGACGGGTATCGTTTATGGCCGTGCAGCAGTAGATGGTCGTGAAGGTCAACCTAAAACAGCTCTGGCAACAACGCCACAAACAACAGATGGTGTGGCTATTAACTTTGGTTATCCAACTTCTGCTGATATCGCAGGTGTTCCGGCTGGTATTGAAACTGCTGTAGTTGGTTTACCTGGTACCGATTGGGTTGTAGTGAATGTGACGGAAACTGGCGTTGTTCCAGACGCTGTCGCTTATTCATTTGCGGGGACTGACCCAGTACAAGCGAACAATGGTTTTGTATACGATGCAACTACACCTGCGAATAACAATGGCTGTTTTGTCATTTATGTTGAAGCTGCCAATGCCACAACACCAGCATTTGTTGATGTTGTCACTACTGGTGCGGATGGCTGTTAATAGTATTATTAGAGGATATCAAGGCCAGCATTGCTGGTCTTTTTTCTATCTGAAATTCAGGTAAGCGACAAAGACAACTTCCTTTCCCTGAGTTACACTTAATCTTCAAACTATCAAATATTTAGCGGATTGGATTTCGGTGAATCAATTCAATAGAACATACAGAAACATCGGATTTCAGCAACAAGGTTTTACTTTAGTCGAGTTAATCATTGTGATCTTGTTGATCGCGATTGTCTCTGCCTACGCTGCTAGCCGTCTTTCTGGAAGGGATCGCTTTTCTGCCTTTGCAGCTCAAGAGCAAGTAACTTCTGTTGTCCGCCAAGTTCAAGTGAATCGTATGCAGTCCAATGTGGACCTTGGGGCCGTCGTTGGAGAGAGCAATTTTATTCTCGCTATCGTTGGGAATTGTATCGGCTCGGAAGTGAGCTGTACCGCGCGAAGCCAAGCGCGGAGTGATTGGGTTATGCTCAACGGAGCTAACTTAACGGCTGCATCTGATACCACTCCCGCTATTCCTCTATCTCTAGTTAACTTTGATTTATTAGGTAACCCTACAACAGGTGAAACACCTGCAGGCGTTGTCGTTAACGTTGCAGCTGGTGTGGTGATTACGATTACTTCAAATGTGAATACCTGCCGTGTGGAAATTAACGCGCAAGGTTATGTCGAAAATGGGGTGTGCTCATGAATAGTATTCATAAATCACCTGTAAAAGAACGTGGTTTTACATTAATTGAAAGTGTGATTGTGATTGTGATTATGGGGCTCGCGATGATGACCATCATAAACTTTTTAGCGCCTCAGGTTAGTCGATCTGGTGATCCTCATTATCAGACTCGTTCAGCCGCGCTAGGGCAAAGCGTGATGTCGATGATTCTTGCTCGAGGGTTCGACGAGAATAGTGATTTTGATGGTGGGGAATTTAGATGCGGTGAGGGGGCGTCTGGTGTGAATTGCACTGCTGAGGCTAACTTTGGCCCAGAAGAGGCTGACATTGCTCTATACAATGATGTCGATGACTATGATGGGTGTTGGGAACCCGGTGCAACTAACGGGTGTCGAGACCTTAATCTATTACTGGATGAAAATGGCGCAACAACCTACAGAAACTACCGCCTAGATGTTGATGTGACGTACCAAATGGTCGATCAACTGAAAAGAATCAACCTAACGATCTCGGCCTCAAATTATCCTCCTATCGTGCTGGATGCCTATCGAGGGAATTACTAATGAGAAGGCAAGGTTTCACTCTTATTGAAATGATTATCACCATGATTGTTGGTAGCATTTTAGTTGTAGGCATTGCTGGGTTTGTTGAATTGGGTGCGCGTGGCTATGCGGACACCGTAGATAGGCAGCGTTTACAAACTCAAGCCAAGTTTGTCTTGGAAAAAATCACTCGTGAAGTGCGTCATGCTGTACCGAATATGTTCAATCAGAATGCTGTCGTCCCGGGAGCTCGCTGTGTTTCATTTTTCCCTATCGTTACCTCTGGGATTTATGCGGTGTCGGGCGATGATATTCAATTTGTTACGGCTGATAATACACTGACGACAGCTGCGCTAACCCCATTATCTTTAGTGATAAACCCTACAGAGGCGGCGCCGACCAATAATATTTTCCCCTTAGCTACTGTAACTGCAACCAATAATACTTTCTTGCTTGCTAATGAGTCTGTAAACCTTGTGGGTAATTCGGTTTCAAATCGACATTATATTTACAATCCTAATGGCCGCGTCACCTATTGCATTGTGAATGGCCGAGTATGGAGAAGTGAAGGTAATGGCGCGCTAATCCCAATTTCGGATACGGGAGTGACTGGGGATTTAGACTATCAACCCGCAAATGTTCAGCGTAATGGTATCGTCCATCTTGAGTTTGAATTTAGAAACCAAGTCGGGGATGAACTGACCAATTTCCAGCAAGACATACAGGTGATCAATGTTCCTTAAAAAAAGACAAGTCGGAAGCCTGTATATTGTCGTTATTTTTGTATTGGTGGTGATGGGGTTTCTTGCTACAACCTTAAGCCGCATAGAGTGGTCCAATAATGACGCACATACAAAAGATGTGATTGGTACTCAAGCCCATCTTTTAGCTCATTCGGCAATAGAGCGAGCCTTAATGCAGATATATCCACCTAGAGCCAACACAACGGTTTCATTTGATGTGGCTGCAGAGTGTACAAACTTGAATGGAACAGCAATGAACTTCGCAACGACAATTACATGTGCAGATGTTCAAATAACGTGCTCACCAACAGGTGGTCAACTTGTCGATAGTTCTCAGTTATACACGGTAAGAGCGGTCGCAATGTGCGGAACGGGTGTGAATTTAATGCAACGTAGTCAAGATGTGTGGGTGAGATAATGAGAGTACTATTTTTATCATTGTTTTTGTTGTTTTCTCTCGGCATATCATCGTTTTCGTATGCTTCCACTTGTCTAGCTAATGGCTCTTCTGTAGATGCTCGCAATGGTTTTTGTATCACTTTTTCTCTTGAGTCTGACGGGTCGAATCGAATTCGATTAGCGAATAGCCAATATTTCCCGTTATGGACAGATGATGATGATTTTGATGATTATTATCAGCAAATCTTTGACGAAGATTATGAAGATGATGACATCCTTCGACAATTTCAGGTTAAGTTTGAGCGTACTTCTAATTATAACGCTAGATGGATA
>NZ_JBFRSN010000594.1:1350-1613 GCF_041473595.1 Vibrio sp. 10N.222.46.A1 | reverse complement strand
TACGTCACCCGCACATGAACAGCCACCGTCACCGATGATCATGCCGCCAAGGCCGTGTGCTGCGTCGCCACACTCGATGATTGCAGAAAGTTGAGGGTAACCTACGCCTGTTTTAACACGTGTAGTACAAACAGAACCAGGGCCGATACCAACCTTAACAATGTCTGCGCCAGCTAGAATTAGCTCTTCAACCATGTCACCCGTTACAACGTTACCAGCAGAGATAACTTTAGTCGGGAATTCTGCACGTACTTTCTGTACGA
>NZ_JBFRSN010000594.1:0-597 GCF_041473595.1 Vibrio sp. 10N.222.46.A1 | reverse complement strand
CACGTACTTTCTGTACGAACTCAACAAGGTGCTCTGAGTAGCCGTTAGCGATATCGATACAGATAAATACAAACTCTTCGCTAAGAGCCATGATCTTCTTAACTTTCTCGAACTCAGCTTCAGATGTACCTGTTGATACAAATACGTTGTTCAGTGTTTTCTTGTCTGCTGTTTTAGCGAACTCAGCCCACTGCTCTACTGTGTAGTGCTTGTGTACTGCAGTCATAACACCGTGCTCTGCTAGAGCAGCTGCCATTTCAAAGCTTGCTACCGAATCCATGTTCGCTGCAATTACTGGAGTACCAGACCATTGACGACCGCTATGCTTGAATGTAAAATCGCGGGTTAATTCAACTTGAGAACGGCTTTTAAGGGTAGAACGCTTCGGACGGAAGAGTACATCTTTGAAACCTAACTTAAGTTCTTGTTCGATACGCATGGTGTTTTCCTTGATTCATAAAATTATGTGCCTCTCGCGAAATGCGTAGTAAAACCGTTGGCAGACGAGTTTACTTTTCTTCGGACACAAAAAAACCGGAGCGTTGGCAGACGCTCCGGTTTTCAGCATTATAGGTCGTGATTTAGTAACAGCAAGTC
>NZ_JBFRSN010000593.1:0-988 GCF_041473595.1 Vibrio sp. 10N.222.46.A1 | reverse complement strand
TCTGAGGTCTCGCTGTATTTCGCCGCCTCAACGCCGTTAATGGTTGTGAGCCTTCCTCGTATAATTGGAAACGCTTGAGTACGCTCTACTTCGTTTGCATCAATCGTCTCGAGATAACTGTCTTTCTCATAGCTCGCAATATTCAGCGCAAACGCATTAGGTGCGTTCTCGGGCAAAGTTTGCTGCCAATCTGACAACAAGTCACTTCTCACTAGCCATATGATCGATAACAGCATCAAAGACAGCGCTAAAGAACCAAATTGAATCCCTGTTGCTAATGGTGTGCGATTAATTCGGCTCAATGCCAAACGCATAGATGTCGACGTCGGCAGCTTACCGACCAAACGCAGAACAAGCGTGCTCACAATCGCAAGCACTAAGAACAGGCAAGCGATACCCGCTAGAACTATCCATACCAACAGGTTATCGCCGTACATCAGCATCATTGGAATAATAGGCACCAGCAACAACAGGTATTTCTTGTAGCTTTCATTAGACTGGTGACTTGATTGAATCACGCTGATTGCCGAAGTGCTTACCAAGCCAATTAACGGAATACCAAGAGCAGGCACACCAATGAGAATGCTTGATAAAATCGCCAAAATGACAGGTTCAATACCATAGCTAGGAAGTGGTGTTGGTAATAAGTCGCCCAGAGGTATACGAAGCAAAAATTCTAAGCCGATACCGATGGTAATTCCCAGTACTGCACCAATAACCACCAACAGAGACACCTGTACGGACAACCATTTAACGATCCACTGCTTGCTCGCACCTAAACTCTTAAGCATCGCAATGGTTTTACGACGACTCGCAACATAATGTTGGCAAGTGAGTACCAAAGTGGTCGCAGCCATGATCACAACGATAGCAACCGTTAGCGATAAGTATTGAGTCGTACTTTCGAACATCTCGTTGGTACGACTGGCTGAGTCTTGTGTACGCCAGCGATCACTTGGTGTCAGTTCGATACTGTCTTGTGCTGCTT
>NZ_JBFRSN010000592.1:0-5346 GCF_041473595.1 Vibrio sp. 10N.222.46.A1 | reverse complement strand
ATTTGAACGATTGTTCAGGTTGTTGTAGTCTGAAGATAAATTGGATGCCTGCTTTTACTGCAGACATGCCTTATCAATGAGCATTTGGAATGACGATGAGCAAGAAACTTCAACTTGATATTATTTCTGACGTAATGTGCCCATGGTGCGTGGTCGGCTACAAAAACTTAGAGCAAGCAGTTTCAGAACTTGGCTTAGCAGAGCAAATTGAACTTGAATGGCAGCCGTTTGAGCTTAACCCTGATATGCCGCAAGAAGGCGAAAACCTGCGTGACCACATCATGAGAAAATACGGCTCTAGCGCAGAAGAGAGTCAAAGTTCACGCGAACAGCTTGCGGCGCGTGGCAAAGCGGTAGGGTTCGATTTCAATTTCTATGACAGCATGAGAATGGTGAATTCACGTCACCTGCATGTGCTGCTCGATTTCGCGTTGGCGCATGGCAAACAGACTGAGTTAAAGCTACGCTTCTTTACTGCTCATTTTTCAGAGCAGAAAAATCTTGCTGATCTTGAGGTTATCGCGCAAGAACTTGAAGCAGTTGGCTTAGACTCAACGAAGGCACTGAAGCGCCTAAAGAACATCGATAACTTGAAGCAAATTGAAGCGCAAGAGTTTGAATGGCAACACATGGGAATCTCAGCGGTTCCTACCGTGGTATTCAACCGCAAGAGTGCGGTCACTGGTGCGCAGACGGTCGAAACGTACAAGCAAATTCTTCAAGAACTTATTGCTGAATCATAAGCCGATTATTGGTATCAATTAGAGTCTGAATTACATGGAATCACTGTCACTCGCTCAAGCGCAAAAACTGGTATTGCTTTCGCAAAAGCTGCCGCCTAAGAAGTTACCACCTAAAAAGCAACGCAATGGGGGCACTTTGGCGAACACGCTGTCTGCGATTGAAAACCTTGGGTATGTTCAAATTGATACCATCTCTGTGATTCAGCGAGCTCACCACCATACGCTGTGGAATCGTAATCAAGACTACAAGCTTGATCATCTCGACAAGCTGCTAGAGCGTCGAGAAGTGTTTGAGTATTGGTCGCACGCTGCTGCTTATCTGCCTATGCGCGACTACCGCTTCAGCCTGCATCGAAAGAACGGGTTTGCGACCGGTAAGCTTAAGCATTGGTATAAAAAGGATGATGCACTGATGGCGCATGTTCTCAAACGCATTGAGAGCGAAGGGCCATTAATGGCGAAAGACTTTGAAGGGGATAGACCAAACCCCGGCGGATGGGGCGGTAAACCTGCCAAACAGGCACTAGAGACTTTGTTTATGCAAGGTGACTTAATGGTGCCGAGCCGAGTGAACTTCCATAAGGTGTATGACCTAACCGAACGAGTTTTGCCGAGTGCTATTGATACCTCAGAACCAACGGAACAAGAGTACATCGAGCATCTAATTACGCGTTATTTAGAAGCTAATGGTGTGGGAATAGCGTCGGAAATGAGCTATCTACTCAAGAACACAAAACCTCTGATTCAGACAACACTCCAGCAGATGCTTGAAGATAAACAAGTCGTGAAGGTGGATGTTCAAGGTGCTGATTATTATGTGTTGCCTAATGCGTTTGAACTGCTGAATCAGCCTCTATCTCGAACTAAGTTAAAGATACTGTCTCCGTTCGATAATCTGTTGATTCAACGTAAGCGAATGCAATCACTGTTCAATTTTGATTACCTTCTTGAGTGCTATGTTCCAGAAGCCAAGCGTCAGTTTGGTTATTTTAGCTTACCGATTCTCTGGCAAGGTGAGCTGGTGGCACGAATGGATTGCAAGGTCGACAGGAAGAGTGGTTTGCTCAATATCCGTAACTTGGTTGTGGAAGAGCGAATTAAAAACCATGAGTCTTTGGTTCATGCTTTATGCGATGAACTAAAACACTTCATGGTGTTCAACCAATGTGATGAGATGATCGTCCATAACACCACACCCTCTGATCTTGGTAAGCGCTTGATGAGCCATTGGCAAACAGTCTAGCGGTTTTGTTGTTAAAAAAACTCTTCGTTACTTAGAAGCCTCTTTGCTAATTCGTCAGCGCTTAGTTACTCAGAAAGAGTGGCTAACAAGAATTCGACAAAGGTTCGGTTCTTCAACGACAGTTGCTTGGTTTTGTAGAGCAAGTGAATCGGTTTAGGTAACGGTGCCATGCCGGGCAAGATCTCCAATAGCATTCCACGCTCAATTTCTTCTGCGACTAAGATAGTCGGCTGTAACAACACGCCTACGCCTTGAAGGGCAGCATATCGCAATACATCCCCATTGTTCGACATCAAACGTACTTGTCCTTTGTTCCCCGCAGTGTGAGTTGCTTGGTGACTCTGAGGATCTCGGGATTGAGGTTCACTATTTTGGATATGACGGATGTGAGTATCACGTCCAATAATATCACGACGACTGCTATAGCTGAATCCAAGCGATGGGTGTTGTGCAAGGTCTTCCAACACACGAATCTCAGCATGTTGGTTAAGGTACTCAGGAGCCGCGCAGTAACACATCTCATAATCCCCTAAGTATCTGGCGACTAAACTGGAGTCAGACAGGTCACCGATTCGCACAATCAAATCAATATCGGATGAATAAGGATCGACAAGGTCGTTGTTCAGCACCAGTTCGACATTAATCGTTGGGTGATGCGCGAGGAACTTAGCCACAATCGGGGCAAGCACCTTGTTTCCGTAGGTGACCGGGCAGTTTATCTTTACCGTGCCTTGAGGCTGGTTTTCCAAGGTTTGAATCAGGTTCTCTGCATTGCTGATGTCTTCGAGAATTCGCTTACATTCTCGATAATAAAGCTGACCTGAATCGGTTAACGATTGCTTACGCGTGGTGCGGTGGATCAGTTGAGAGTTGAGGCTCGATTCAAGGTGGTGGACATGTTTACTGATCATGGTCGCCGACAAGTTGAAGTGGTTGGCGGCGCTACGAAAGCTGCCTTGCTCGACCACGTAAACGAAGACCTTCATGCTAGTTAACTTATCCATTAAACACTCTCGGTTGATAAACAATAAACAAAACGTGAGTTTATCAATTATTAGGGGTTAATTATATTAATGGCAAACCGATAATTAACTAAAATAAGAGCGTGAAATGCCTCAGACGAATGAAACCATCTTTGTTACTGCAGAAATTAAGATTAAAACCAACATTGATCGTGAGGCTGCGATTGAAGCTATCGAGCAATTTTGCCGAGACATGCAAAGTGAGCCGGGCTGCCTACAAGCAATTGCAAGCTATGATCAAAACCAAAGCGATCGCGTTGTCTTGCTTGAGCAATACGCAAACCGCGAGGCGATCAATCAGCACTTTGTGATGCCTCATACGCAAGCGTTTATTGAGCGTGATATAACGGAATTAGTACAAGCATTTGAAACGCAACGTGGACCTATCAAAACACAAGAGCAGGAGATCTAAGCCATGAAATGGGGAATCCTAGGAACCAGCTTTATCTCAGGTGTAATGGCGGATGCGATTAAAGGCGATGCTCAAAGCGAGCTGTATGCCGTCGCTGGTCGTACTGAAAAAACACTTAACGAGTTTGCAGCCCAATATCAACCAACACTAACCTTCAACAGCTATGGAGCCCTGATTGAAGATGAGTCAGTCGACATTATCTACATCGCTCTACCAAATCACGTTCACCACGAA
This sequence comes from Vibrio sp. 10N.222.46.A1, assembly GCF_041473595.1. Taxonomy (NCBI): domain Bacteria; kingdom Pseudomonadati; phylum Pseudomonadota; class Gammaproteobacteria; order Vibrionales; family Vibrionaceae; genus Vibrio; species Vibrio sp. 10N.222.46.A1. The sequence continues at coordinate 1,692 of NZ_JBFRSN010000592.1, read as the reverse complement.
TACGTGATTAAAGCGGCTCAAAAAGGCAAAGCGATCCTGTGTGAAAAATCGCTGTCGGTTGATATGGAAAAAACCGAGCAAGCTCTGCAAGCGGTGAAAGCATCTAGCGTGTTCTTCGCAGAAGGTTTGATGTACTTGAATCATCCATTGTTCGCCAAGCTTCATCAAGAATTAGCGACAGGTGAGATTGGCGAAGTGCGCTCAATTCAAGGTTCCTACGTTTCGGCGATTGATCAGTTCGTTAACCCTGCGAGCAAAGGCGCGCTATACAACCTTGGCTGCTACCCAATGTCGCTGATTCACTCTGTTGCGCAGCAGCAATTTGGCGAGAGTGTGTTCGATGATGTGCAGATCTCGGCAATCGGCCGACGTGGCCAAGATGGCAATATCTGTGAATCGTCGGCGATGATGCGTTTCAACGGCAGTTTTACCGCGCAAATCCATACTGCTGAAGATCACGGCTTAAAGCATGGTTTTACGATTCTAGGCAGCAAAGGCTGTATCACACTCGACACCAACCCATGGCTACCGACCGAAGAAAATACGTTTACGGTAGAGATCTATGAAACGTCGAAACGTGAAGTGAAAGTCGAAGCGCAAGGCGATGGCTTCCATTATCAAGTGCGTAATATCCGCCAAGCAGTTGAGCAAGGTGACACACAACTTGCTGCGCCGATGGCGACGCATCAAGACTCTCGCGTGATCATGAAGTTACTGACTGATTGGGAACAAGCGGCGAGCTAACATCTTCGTAAATCCTATATTCGCCTCATGCTTGATTGCTTCGTCAGTGATCAAGCATGAGGCGTTTCCTCTATATCTTCCAGTAGACTCTTCCCAATAAATACTTTGCATTTGAAACAGCCACAGTGTCCAATGTCGGTTAAGACAACATTGACCGAAAAACCTTATTTTTTAAGGTGTTAAATAGGATGCTTATTTCATGCGTAAATCAGATAAGAAGATCGAAAATCAAATCAGAGACGTGTTAACGGACGTGTGTGAAGACACGTTAAAAGGCTTCGATGGTTTTCTGTGGGTGACTCATACGGTCAATTTCTCTTCATTCCCGCAAAGTTTGAAAATCGTCTGCGTATTCGATACCAATCAGGATAGAACGAACTTCTTAGAGGTGGGAGGTCAGCAGGAGGTCTTTGTTGCTATCCAAAAGGCGTTTAGTCAGGTTGGGATTACATTGAAGAGCATCGATAAGCACGTCAGTTACGATACACAAGAAAATTGCGATCGCGACCATCAAGGGAAGTGGGACAAGAGGTTGTAAATAGGTTTGGGGGATCAGTGACCTGAGTGCTTAGGTAATGTAATGGCTGGGGGGCTATTTAGTTTATTTTAATCAATGGGGAAAGAACCGGGAATTATTAAATTTCGGTCAACCTAATATTAACAATACTTGTCTTTTTAAGCGCATGAGTTAACTCTATTTTTGAGTAAATATAATTGAGGTGAATGGGTGTCACGTATATAAGTATCGCTAATTGAAGTTGACGTATTTTTATGATTAATAGGTAATAAATACAGCTAGTTACTGATATATGAGTCTAGGTGCGCTTAAATTTCAATGGTGTTTAAATGAACAAAAATAAAATTACCCTAACAACACTCGCAATTTTACCTTTGCTTTCAGCATGTGGTAGCGATAGTAAGAGTACCGCCGCCACCACTCCTAAGCCT
>NZ_JBFRSN010000591.1:0-231 GCF_041473595.1 Vibrio sp. 10N.222.46.A1 | reverse complement strand
CGGACGCGGGATGGAGCAGTTTGGTAGCTCGTCGGGCTCATAACCCGAAGGTCGTCGGTTCAAATCCGGCTCCCGCAACCACATTACAGTTGAACGTTGATTTGATGCTTTGTAGCAGAAAAGATGAACGGTTAGCTTATGCGATACTAGCTCAGTTGGTAGAGCGCAACCTTGCCAAGGTTGAGGTCATCGGTTCGAACCCGATGTATCGCTCCAAATTCTATTCTTAGA
>NZ_JBFRSN010000590.1:0-7639 GCF_041473595.1 Vibrio sp. 10N.222.46.A1 | reverse complement strand
AGCTTGAGACCAAACTGGCTCAGGCTCAGTGATGGTGTCATTCAATTCTAAGGTGACAATAGACACGCCCGGCCTTGAGGTTGAGCTCACGAGTTTAACTTCACTCAGCTCACGCAGCTTGTTCTCGATAACTTCTGTTACCAAGGTTTCAACACGCTCGGCACTGGCTCCGGGGAAACTGGTTGTGATGTTCGCGTAACGGTTGATGATGACTGGGTCTTCTGCACGTGGCAACGTCATGAACGCAGAAATACCACTCACCATCAGCAGTGCGGTCATTAAGATAAGCAGTCGAGTGTTGGAAATAGTCTCTATGATTTTCATGCTATTTCCTATTCAGCAGTAACGCTTGCTGGCTTCACGGTTTGTCCAGGAACTAAACGATGTAAGCCACTGGCAATCACTTGTTCACCGTCTTCAATCGCCCCACTCACGTACGCTTGTTGATTGTTGGCAAACAACACCTGAACACTTCGGCGCTCAACTTTGTTGTCTTCACCAATCACAAAGATGTTCCACACACCGCGCAATCCATCAATCAAACCCGTTAATGGCACCCAGTAGCCTTGGTCATCAATCTGCTCATCAAATTTCAAATAGGCAAGTTGCCCTTCTAACACCGACGATTGTTCAGGAAACAAGTAACGCAAACCGACACTGCGAGACTGTGTGTCGACCATTGCGCCCGGATTCAACAGTCTCACAGCGAATTCATCTCGCCCGACGCGAATACTTGGGGCGGAAAGTGAAGTAACCTTTTTCATTTGATGGGCAGGAATACCGATAAAGGCTTCTTTCCCTTCAGAGGCAAGCAGTGTAAGAGTTGGATTCCCTACATTCACTACATCTCCAAGCGAGACAAAGCGTGTTGCGATGGTCCCTGAATATGGCGCACGAACTGTCGATTTCACCAGCTTCAATTGATTGCCTTTTACCGAGGCATCAATACGCAGTAAGTTCGACTGTAACACGCGTTGCTCACTGGTTAACGAATCAATCTCAGCTTCGGCACTGAAGCCTTTCGCTTTCAATGAACGTTGACGTTTAAGGTTCGCAGCCACCAAACTCAATTGAGCTTTGACTTCTTCAGCCTGCGCTTTCAGTTGGCTAGACTCGGTTTCCAAAAGTTGGGTATCCAGTATGATCAACGGCTGACCCGTTGTGACTGTGTCACCGACATCCACCAGAATCTCGTTTACTTTGCCCGCCAGTTCGAAACCTAAATTAGCCTGCTGACCCGCCTTAACCACACCGACATATTCACGCTGAACTGCATAAGAGGAAGACCGCGCCAAGGCCATCGTTTCCACCGTTAAAATGGTTTGGACGCTCGATGCCGTTTCAGCGGTTGAATCAACCGACTCTTGGGCTTGTTCCTTTTCGCCACATCCAACAAGAAAAGCCGACAACGCCACTGCCACTGCGCTTCCCTTCATCAATTTATACATACGTACTGTTCCTATGCGGTACTCAATTATGTTCTTTTTTTAGACTAACCAAATCAAACTAGACTGTCTAGTTTGATTGTGTTAAAAATAAGTTTCATCGTTAATGATTGATAAAACCATCACAAAAAGCATAATGCTTAGCGTAAAACGAGACACATAGAACTGAGCACCAACAGGCACCAAGCAAAGAGACAAACTAGGTAACGAGACAACACTAAGTAACGAGAAGCAAGCACGTGACTAAAATCATCAAGAGTGAACAGAAAAGATCGCAGATCTTAACCGCAGCCAGCCAACTTTTCTCTGAACATGGCTTCAAGATCAATATGGATCAGATAGCCAAAGCAGCGAACGTTTCTAAGCAAACGGTCTACTCTCACTTTAAAAACAAAGACGAACTTTTCGAAACCTGCATGCAAACCAAGTGTGCGGAGCGAGAACTCAGTCCTGCTGCCTTTGATATGGATGCTGCGGTGGGTGATGAGTTGGTGAAATTTGGTGTGAAGTTTCAGGATTTATTACTTGATGAACAATCTAGACAAACCTTTCAAAATGCCATTAGCCAAGCGAATACGCATCCAGAGATCGCCTCTATCTATTTAGAAACTGGCCCTCAGAAAACCACCAAGTTACTTGCTGATTATTTGCAGTCGAAAATAGACTCTGGTGATCTCACACTGTCGACATCAAGCTCGCCAGTCATTGCAGCACGCCAACTGTTGTTGATGTTTCACGGCAAATCGGCGTATTGGGGATTCTTCGGACACGATAGCGGAGAATCTGAAGAAGAAAGACTTCACTACACTCGCGAATGTGTCGCGCTGTTCTTAAACGGCAATCAGCCTCGTTAATCGTTCAAGGTTCATGTCGCCGTTAGCTCGCATTTGAAACTGACTCAAGAAGTAACTCATAGAAACGTTTAGCAGCAGGGCCTGTCTTGGCTCCTTTTGGTAAAGTCAGGTGCAGCGGAACGTGATACCCACTGCCATTTTCGACATTCAACACAGTGAGCTTGTCACTTCCTCGACTTTCAACAATGTGCTTTGGTAGTCGACAATAACCGACTCCCTGCTCTACCGCGCCAAACGCATGATCGAAATTATCCACCGTAATGCGCTGACTCGACTTCAACCACCCTACATCCTTTTTGTTCCCTTGCTTTTTACTGCCTTGACTAGCTTGAGCACCTAAGTCCCGCACCACAATTTGTGGCAGCGACGACAACTGGTTTAGTGATATAGATGACACGTTAGCTAAAGAGTGCGAACTTGCGACAACGGGCTCCATCATCGTAAAACCAAAGGCTTCTGCTGAGTAATTAGTAATAGGCAAGTTGATGATAGCCACATCGGCCAGTTCTTGAGTCACCAGTTCGGTTGTTTTAGACAGTGATGTTTCAATCACTTGTATCGATGTGGTGTTGTTCTCCGCCAAAAATGCAGCCATCGGTTGATAAAGACGCTCAAGACAACACAAGTGATCAACCGCAACCACAATTTCAGACTCAACACCTTTCGCTAGCTGTTCACTGATCAACTCTAGCTCGCGAGCTTGTTCCAACATACTGCTTGCACGGCGCAACAGTGATTTCCCATCCTCCGACAAGACCGCCCTACGACCTTCAACCTGCACTAAAGTCACGCCTAATTGGTCCTCCAATTTTCTCAGCGCATAAATCAGCGTGGTATGGCTCTTGTTCAATTGCAGTGCCGCTGCCTGAATACTGCCTGCGCGGTCAATCTCGTAAAGGGTTTGCCATTGGTCGAGGGTGGTTTTCAATCTCATCGGTCTAAAATCCTGACAGTTAGTAACTATATTATGAACTTTTTTGTCTGTTTTTTACAGGTAATATCTATTTCAACAGGCAATCAAGCCTCCTATGTTTTGCGAAATGACCATGAGTCTCAGCGCAATACCAAGTAACTGTTTGGAGAAATAACCATGAAATTATTACAAGTCGATTTTGAATTTAGCGGCCCATTTGGTGAAGAGATGTCAAACGCACTCGTTGACCTAGCAAAGTCTATTAACAACGAACCGGGTATGATCTGGAAAATCTGGACAGAAAACGAAGCTGAAAGACTGGGCGGTGGTGTCTATCTTTTTGAAGACCAACTCAGTGCAGAGGCTTACCTAGCGATGCATAGCGCTCGCTTAAAAGAGATGGGTGTTGAAGAAGTGCGTGGTGTGATTTTTGACGTCAATCAGCCATTAACTACCATTAATAAAGGCCCAATCAACGGTTAATCAAACTTGTTCATTCGCTGAATGACAACAAAGATACTGAATAGCTAAGTAATAAATAGAGAGATACGTAATGAACAACAAAACTTTTCTTAGCCTACACGGCATTATTTACGCAGGGTTTGCCATCGCACTGTTTTTTATCCCAACGGTAATGTGGCCCATGTACGGCGTAGAGATCAATGATAAGTACGCGTACTTTCTCTCTCAACACACCAGTATATTTTTGGGTGGTATCGCTGCAATAAGCTGGCTGCTTAGAGACATTGAACCTGGCTTGTCCGCTAAAAAGCTCATCCAAGGCTTGGTGGTTACAAATATGCTCGGCGCCATCATCACATTGTATGCGGCATTTACAGGAATATTTGTTGGCTTCGGCTGGAGTGATCCGGCGTTCTTCCTTTCACTATCGGTGCTCAGCGTGTTGCAGGTTCGTCGACAAGGCTAGTTCATACAAAACCAAACCAAACCAATAAAAAAGGAACAGATGCACTCATCATCTGTTCCTTTTTCTCAATCAACTGTCGTTAACCTAGCGCGCTCAGCTTATTTACCGTGCTCAACGTAAATCAATTCATCAGTATTGAAGCCACGCTCTTTAGACATCGCTTTGAACTTCTCCATCACTCCTGGTGCAACCTCTGGTGTTCTTGAAAGTAACCACAAGTAGTCGGTATCTGGGCCCGAAACAAACGCGTACTGGTAGTTCTCTTTGTCCAACTCAAACACCACATAAGCTCCGTAGAAGGGGCCAAAGAACGACACTTTTAGATAACCCTGATCGCTGCCTTCGACAAAGTACGCCTTACCTTCCGCTTCGTTCCATTCGCCATCTTCCGCCGAATAGCCGCGGTTAATCACCTTAACGCCACCATCATCACGCAAGCTATATTCGGCACTGATGTTATCTAAGCCACGCTCAAACGAGTGGTCTAAACGAGCCACTTCGTACCATTTGCCCAAGTATCTATCCAATTCAAACTGTTGAACGGGCTTTACTGTTTCAGGCATGCCCACGCAACCACCCAATAGAATCACACTAAGCAGCAATAATATTTTTTTCATCCTAACCTCGGCTTGTTTTTATTAGTAATGCGAGTAAGCCTTGTGAAAACATAAACTTACATCCTTGGTAATACGTTAAATCCATTTTTAAAGTTCACCTAACTGTAATTTATTCAGAATCTTATGTGAATTGTTTAGTCTGCGAATGAATCAATGGTGTTTCATTGATGTTCGATATTGAGTCGGAGTCACCGCAAAATATACGGCAAGTTAACTTAATCAGGAGAGCAACTATGGACACTTTATTATTAAAAATCCGCGATATGATTCTTACCTCTCGCTTTCTATACTTACTAAACAGTGGAACATGGAATAAATAACAATGAACAATAAGCTCACTTTGCCACGCACTGCATGGATTGCATTATTCGCTAGCCTAGTCTCTGTGCCATCGGCTTTTTCTCAAAGCCTAACCGCAGACCAGATCTTTACCAATGCCGACATATATGGGCATCGCGAGTCAGACTCGATCGTTACCCATAAAGGCAAGATCATCTTCATCGGTGACCACGCTCAGGCGCAATCTTTTCAAGGTCAGAGTACCGATGTCATCGACTTGGAGAATGCCTTTGTTTTGCCGGGGTTCATTGATAATCATAACCATGTGTTTGAAGCCGCCTCAGAGCTGGGTGGCAATTGCGAACTAGACTCTGAAGCCACATTAGAAGAGCAAATCCCTTACTTAGAAGCGTGTAAAATCAATGCCGAAACCAATGGTCGAGGCTGGCTGATGGGTTATGGCTTTTCTCTTGAGTCGACACTCGACAGCGACTCTGAATACACACCACTTGAGATCATCGACAGCATCTTCCCTGATCGTCCCGTGGTGCTTATGGAGCAAACCTCTCACTCGATGTGGGTCAACTCTAAAGCCCTGAAGATCGCTCGAATCAGCCAACAATCACCTGATCCACAAGGTGGCGCATATTTAAAAGACCAAGACAGCGGCAAGCTCAATGGCATCTTATTAGATAACGCTGGCGACCAAATTATGGAGATGGCGTGGAACAGCCAAAGCGAGCTCTTTGAACAAAGCTACCAAGGGTTAATGTTCGGTCTTGAAGAAGCCGCTGCGCACGGCATTACCACCATCGGTGACGGCCGGATGTATTGGAAACGAGGCTGGTATGACGTTTGGCTAGAAGCGGAGCAAAACCAAGATTTGACGGCTCGCGTGTCATTACGCCCTTGGGTTTACCCATCAATGGCGATACCCTCGCAATTAGAAGTCTTCGAGAAGATGTATTCAGATGATAAAAGCCGTCTGTTGCTCGTCGATCAGGTAAAAATGTACAGCGATGGCATCTTCATTAATGGTACAGCAAAAACACTCGCGCCCTATTTAGATACCTATCTGCCACAGTCTCCCAATGGCCTAAACTACATTCCACCAGCACAGATGAAAGAGTGGCTAACCGCGCTAGATAAAATCGGTTTTAGTGCGCACATTCATGCGATTGGTGATGGTGCCGTTCGTGAATCACTAGATGCGATTGAAAGCGTGCGTAAACAAGGCTCGAAAAAACCTTATACCTTAACCCACGTAGAGCTGATCAATGATGAAGACGTTCCCCGCTTTAAGCAACTCAATGTCTCGGCGGATTTCCAAGTCGGTTCCGATTATGTAGCCAAGCATCAACACCAATGGGCTGAAGCCTTCCTTGGTGCTCGCCGTGCCAAAGCCATGATGAACCTAGACGCGATACTTAAGACTGATGCCAATATCACCTTGAGCAGTGACTGGAACGTACACGACATCAACCCTCTAGTTGGAATCGCAAATAGCTTAATCATGGGTAAAACAGGCCTAACTGATATCTACACAGCTATCGACGCTTACACGCTCAATGCAGCAAAGAGCCTTGGTATCGAAGACGTCACGGGGTCTATTGAGGTTGGAAAATCAGCGGACTTCGCGATTCTCAACAAAGACATCACTACAGTATCGGCAAGACAAATAGCCAAGACTCAGGTGTTGATGACAGTGTTAAGAGGGGATGTGGTTTTCGAGCGTATAACCAAAGGTAAGTAAAAAATAGCTAATAATCACTGAACATTATCTTTTCCAAGACAACCAAAAAACACAAACATAAAAAAGCATCAATAATATTAAAACATAAAGGTAACAAGTGAATGCAATTATAAGATCAATATCTGTAGGCGTTATATTTGTCCAAATACGTTATTGATATTGCATACGCTACACCGTATAGTGCGCGCAATAATTAACCTCCACTGAGATTTACTTGACATGAGAATACTGATTGGCGCAATAGTCATTGTGCTGAGCATTTTGTTATCCGCATGCACAGATAAAGCTATTACTTCTAGTAGCGAAAAATCACACGATGTTACGAACATAAAAGACACTACGCCTAACAATACGTATATACAGGCTCCCACAACGGAAAGTACGGCTTCTCAAAGTTCACTAGAGTCACATGAAAAAGAGCAGGACAATCTGCAGACTCAGTCGATTCCCAAACCTTCGCAGAAACAGAAGGCCTCTACCGCAGAAGATCCAAAAGAAACTAAAAAACAGAAAGACGCTATAAAAAAAGAGCCCAAATTAGCAAATGAAAAACCATTAGAGCAGAAACAAAAGACACCAAAGAAGTTACAAGTAGAAAAAGAAAACAATAACTCTAGCCACCAACCTTTAGTTTTCCCTGAGTTTTATGCGCCTGAAAAGTATAAACACCCACTACGTCACTCAAAGAAACTCAACTTCATGATTGGCGAAGATAGTAAGGGTTCTTACTTGTATGGTGAAGGTCCTATCGTGCCTGGCGCTTTCAAAAAATTCATTGCTTATGTCGAACACTATAAAAGCCAAGGCGTTGATTTAAAAAGGTTTATGCTTCATAGCCCTGGTGGTGTAC